>JAWOBS010000276.1:0-23955 GCA_046484145.1 Bacteroidales bacterium | reverse complement strand
ACTCTTTTACAGACACATTATAGTTTTTTATACGGTGGAAAGACTGAGCCATTTGATTCAGTTCATGGTAATGTGTTGCAAAAAGTGTTTTTGCTTTAAATAAAGGATGCTCATGTAAAAACTCCGCCATAGACCATGCAATGCTGATACCATCATAGGTGCTTGTGCCCCGGCCTATTTCATCAAGCAGTATAAGGCTTCTGTTTGAAATATTATTAAGTATGCTTGCCGTTTCGTTCATTTCTACCATAAAAGTAGACTCTCCTGATGAGATATTGTCGGATGCTCCTACCCTGGTGAATATTTTATCGACCAAGCCAATACTGGCAGACTTAGCCGGAATAAAACTCCCCATTTGAGCCATTAAAACAATCAGTGCAGTTTGACGAAGCAGAGCAGACTTACCCGACATATTAGGGCCGGTAATCATAATTATCTGTTGAGAATCATGATCCAGGTAAGTATCATTTGGTATATATTCCTCTCCCGGTGGCAAATTTTGCTCTATAACAGGATGCCGGCCTTGTTTAATATCAAGTTTATATGAATCATTAATTTCGGGCCGTGAATATTTAAATTGTTTAGCAACATTAGCAAAACACAATAAGCAATCAAGCTGCCCGATTACCTGAGCATTAACCTGAATTGGCTCTATATATTCTGAAATTGCTATAACCAGGTCACTGAACAGCTCCTCTTCAAGTTTTAAAATTTTCTCCTCTGCACCTAATATCTTCTCTTCATAAATCTTTAACTCTTCTGTAATATATCTTTCAGCATTTACTAAAGTTTGTTTGCGATCCCATTCCGGTGGTACTTTATCTTTATGGGTTTTTGTAACTTCTAAAAAATAACCAAAGACATTATTATAGGAAACCTTTAAACTGGGAATTCCGGTTCTTTGGCTTTCTCTCTTCTGCAGTTCAAGGAGATAGTCTTTACCTGAATAAGCAATTTTTCTCAATTCATCCAACTCTTCTGAAACGCCATCAGCGATAACATTACCTTTGGAAATAAGGGCAGAAGGCTCAGGCATCATTGTTCTTTGGATTCTTTCTCTTATATGATCACAATTATTTATTTGATCAGCATACTTTTTTAATGGCTCACTGTCAGAATCTGAACATACTTCTTTAATTGGCTTGATTGCATTAAGAGCTTTTGCCACCTGGTTGACCTCGCGGGGATTTATCTTGCCAACTGCAACTTTAGATATCAATCTTTCCAAATCACCAATCTGGTTAATGCTTTTTTCCAGTAATTGCGAAATTTGCTTATTCTTTATTAAAGTTTCAACAACATCATACCTTTCATTAATGGTTGATTTTTCTTTTAAAGGTAAAACGATCCACCTTTTAAGCAGCCTGCTTCCCATTGGTGATATGGTATGATCCAAAACTTCGAGCAATGTTGAAGCATTTTCATTAAAAGAAAATATCAACTCCAGGTTTCGGATTGTAAATTTATCTAACCAAACATATTTTGACTCATCGATACGTGACAACTGTGTAATATGCTGCAATTTATCATGCCTTGTTTCACTAAGATATTGCATTACAGCTCCTGCGGCAATAATTGCACTGTTCATCTCTTGCACTCCAAAGCCTTTATAGGAAAGAGTTCCAAAATGCTTTAACAGGGTATCATCGGCAAAATCCCTTGTATAAACCCAATCTTCCCGAGATGTAATATAATACTTACCTGCCAATGTTTCCTTAAAATTGCTCAGCTTGTTTTTTTGAACAATCACTTCACTAGGCCTGAAACTTTGCAATAATTTATCTATATAATCGTAATCACCCTGACCGAGAAGGAATTCACCTGTAGACACATCAAGAAAAGCAATGCCCGTATTTTTGCCATCGAGGTGCACTGATGAAAGAAAATTATTTTCCTTATGATTCAGGACTTTGTCACTAAATGCTATTCCCGGAGTAACAAGTTCGGTAACACCCCTTTTAACAATTTTTTTTGTAAGCTTAGGATCTTCAAGCTGATCACAAATGGCAACCTTTTGGCCGGCCTTAACGAGTTTTGGGAGGTAAGTATCCAGGGCATGGTGGGGAAATCCTGCAAGTTCAACATAAGAAGCAGAACCATTTGCACGGCGGGTTAAAACAATTCCCAGAATCTCCGCTGTTTTGATAGCATCCTCTCCGAAAGTTTCATAAAAGTCGCCAACCCTGAATAATAAAAGAGCATCAGGATATTTTCCTTTAATGTTGTAATATTGTTTCATTAATGGAGTTTCTACCGCCTTTGAAGATTTTGCCATTGCATTTTAATTTTAAAGGCAAAGATAAATAATCAGAAGGATTTTGTTTTACAGCTTAGAAAGATTTTATTAACGATTTTATCATTATAGAAAATAACGACAAACAGCTTCGGTTTTCAAACAGCAATTCACAACCTCCCCCAACCAATCACCGATCACCGATCACCGATCACCGATTATCGATTACTAATCAAATACCACATCAAAACGTGAAATATTTTTTACAACATTAATAAGTCACTAAAGCTAAGCTCTGTATAGCTTATAACACATTAAAATCATTCGGATGTATTTAGTTTAAAAATTTTTACATGTTTAAAACTTGTTTACATTACTTAAAGAATTAATTTTGTGCAAAATTTAGAATATTCTATTCAAAATAATTCACTAACATATTTAAAATAAAAAAGTTATGGGTAAAAACAAAAAAAATGTAATCATTATCGGTGCAGCCGGTAGAGATTTTCACAATTTCAACACTTATTATCGCAAAAACGATAATTACAATGTTGTAGCTTTTACAGCAGCTCAGATTCCAGACATAGACGGACGTAAATATCCTGCTGAACTTGCAGGCGAGCTCTATCCTCAAGGTATTCCTATTTATGCAGAAGATGAGTTAACAAAACTGATAAAAGATTTAGATGTTGATATTTGTGCATTTTCATACAGTGATGTTTCTTACCAACAAGTAATGGCAGTAGCATCAATTGTTAATGCTGCAGGCGCTGATTTTATTTTAATTGGCCCAAAAGAAACTATGATAAAAAGCACCAAGCCTCTAATCGCAGTTGGTGCAGTACGTACCGGTTGTGGTAAAAGCCAGACATCAAGAAGAGTTATTGAAGTATTGATGGACATGGGATTGAAAGTTGTTGCAATTCGTCACCCCATGCCATACGGCGACTTAGTAGCTCAGAAAGTACAGCGCTTTGCTACAATTGACGACCTGAAAAAGCACAAGTGTACTATAGAGGAGATGGAAGAATATGAGCCACATGTAGTACGTGGAAACGTTATTTATTCAGGAGTTGATTATGAAGCAATTTTGCGTGAAGCAGAAAAAGAAGCTGATGTAATCCTTTGGGATGGTGGAAACAATGACTTCCCATTTTACAAGCCTGACTTGATGATCACAGTTGTTGACCCACACAGGCCCGGTCATGAATTAAATTACTATCCGGGAGAAACAACTCTTCGTATTGCTGATATCGTTGTTATCAACAAAATGGACAGCTCAAGCCCTGAAAATATTCAGCAAGTGCGTGAAAACATTGCTAAAGTAGCTCCAAAAGCAAAAGTTGTTGATGGTGCTTCTCCATTATCAGTTGACAAACCTGAGCTTATTAAAGGCAAGAGGGTACTTGTAGTTGAAGATGGCCCAACATTAACACACGGCCATATGAAGATTGGTGCAGGTACTGTTGCAGCACAAAAATACGGAGCAGCAGAATTTGTTGACCCAAGGCCTTATGTTGTTGGTAAACTTGCTGATACTTTTAAAACTTATCCAAATATCGGAACATTACTTCCTGCTATGGGATATGGCGAGCAACAAATTGCAGACCTTGAAGCAACTATTAACAAAGTTGATTGTGACACAGTTGTTATTGCAACTCCAATTGACCTTTCAAGAATTGTTAATATTAAAAAGCCAACGGCAAAAGTTGAATATGAGCTGCAAGAAATTGGCAAGCCTAATCTTTGTGAATTGATTAGTGATTTTCTCAAAGAAAAAAAGATTGAAACAAAAAAAAATAACAAATGTTGTTAATAATTTAAAGGGGCTTTAGCCCCTTTTTTTTTGTCCAATACTTTATATTTGCTAAGTAAAACAAAACTAAAATCGATGAAAAACAAAAGCCTTGTATCCATTAACGACTACAGCAAAGAAGAGCAACTGAAAATTCTTGAATTAGCAAAAGATTTTGAAAAAAATCCGGTGCAAACAATTTTAAAAGACCATGTAGTTGCTTCCCTGTTTTTTGAACCTTCAACACGCACAAGATTAAGTTTTGAAAGTGCAGTTAACCGTTTAGGAGGTAAAATAATTGGATTTTCCGAAGCTTCAAACACAAGTGTTAAAAAAGGAGAATCATTAAGAGACACTATTTTGACTATTGCAAATTATTCTGACTTAATAGTCATGCGCAACCCCGTTGAAGGAAGTGCTCGTTTTGCTTCTGAAATATCTCCTGTGCCTATAATTAATGCAGGCGATGGGGCTAATCAGCATCCAACTCAAACCTTGCTGGATTTATACAGCATTGTTAAAACACAAGGAACATTAGACAATCTTCATGTTGCTTTTGTGGGTGACCTTAAGTATGGCAGGACAGTACATTCACTTGTTATTGCTCTGTGTAATTTCAACACAACATTTCATTTAGTTTCACCTGTCGAGCTTAAACTTCCAAGCTCTGTAAAAATGTATATTAAAGAAAGGAATCTTGCTTACCATCAATATACTGAACTTGAAGAGGCAATGCAAAATATTGATGTTTTGTATATGACCAGGATACAAAAAGAAAGATTCAGCGATCCTTTGGAATATGAAAGAATTAAGAATTCATATGTCTTAAATAACAATATGCTGGATAATACAAAAGATAACCTTAAAGTATTACATCCTCTGCCAAGAGTAAACGAAATAAATATTAATGTAGACTCAAATCCAAAAGCATATTATTTTGAGCAAGCTCTTAACGGTGTTTATATCAGGCAGGCACTTATTTCATCAATTTTAGGATTAGCTTAATTATTCTTGTTCATAACTTTAAATCAAAAACAATGAGTGAAACAATAAAACAGTTAAAAGTAAGCGCAATAGAAAATGGAACTGTAATTGACCATATCCCTGCAAATGCATTATTTCAGGTTGTAAGAATATTAAAGCTGGAGAAATTTGGAAATATGGTATTATTTGGAACAAATCTGGAGAGCAAGAAATACGGAAAAAAAGGAATAATAAAGGTAAGCAGCAAATACTTTGAACCGGAAGAACTAAATAAAATAGCCCTTGCTGCACCACACGCCAGCATAATTGAAATAAAAGATTACAAAGTTATTTCAAAAAAAGTTGTGGAAACTCCTGACAAGATCAAAGGAATTGTTAAGTGCTTTAACCCTAATTGCGTGACAAATCATGAGCAAATCTCAGCAATTTTTACTGTTCTTGACAAAGAAGATATACGGCTAAAATGTCATTATTGTGAAAAGATTACAGTAAAGAATAATATGGAATTTAAGTAGTAGATCTTAAGTGAAATTTTTTGAAAGCTCTTCGATTTCCTTTGCTGGAGATAAGTTTTTATAAAGTATATTATAAATAGCATCTATTATGGGAGTCTCAACACCATAGTATTTGCTATTTATTTCTTTAATGCATTTTGTAGCGTAATAACCCTCAGCAATCATCTGCATTTCCATTTGTGTGGATTTAACACTGTATCCTTTGCCTATCATGGTACCAAACATCCTATTACGGCTGTGTTGGCTATAACAAGTAACAAGAAGGTCGCCTAGATAAACAGAATCTTTTATGTTCCTGTTATTTGCGTGAACTACTTTCAGAAAGCTTTGAATTTCCTTAATAGCATTACAGATTAATACAGCTTGGAAATTATCACCATATCCAAGGCTATGGCAAATACCTGAAGCAATAGCCATAATGTTTTTTAGCACCGGAGCATATTCTGTTCCTAAAATATCACTTGAGATGCTTGTATAAATGTAACGGCAAGCGATTAAGCCGGAAACCTTTTCAGCAATATCTCTGTTTTGGGATGCAACTGTAAGATAAGTAAGTTTCTCTTTAGCAACTTCCTCAGCGTGGCTAGGCCCACTTACAATCACGAATTTGTCATAATCTATATTAAATATCTTTTTTAAATATTCAGCTATAATAGCATTATATTCAGGAACTATCCCTTTAATAGCACTAATTATTATTTTATCCTTAAGTAATTCCGGCTTTATCTGGCCGATAGTTTTATGCAGAAAAGCAGCCGGAACACACAGAATAATTATATCAGAATTAATTATAGCTTTATCAACCTCGTCAAAAAAAGTCAATTTAGAGATATCAAACTCAACCGAACTAAGATACACAGGATTACGTTTGTAAACCTTAAGGTGTTCTATTATTTCAGACTCTCTGATATACCAACTAATACTGTCTACATTATTTTGCAAAATCTTCACTATTGCACTTGCCCAGCTACCTGAACCAATCACTGCTATATTAGAATTCTGCATAATTATTTTTTTTATTTAAAAGCCAAAAGTAATAAGAATTATGAAACAATCAAGAAGTTAATTACTTGAGGAATCTCAAAGCCGGAATAAGAATTATTATGGCATCGATTGCAGAAAAACTACTAATTAATACTTGTTTGCATACTTGCAAAGAGAACAAAGTTAAAGGACAATCTCAATTTCTATTTGTTCCTCATCTCTTAATATAAGGACTTTAACTTTCTGACCTTTTTCAAGATTTTCAAGTACTTTCATATATGAGTAAATTTCATTTACTTCATTATCATCAATTGCAATAATAATATCCTCAGCCTGAACACCGGCATCTTGAGCAGGCTTATCGTCAATTACAGTAATAACCTTAACACCTTTTCCCTCAAAAGCATGATCGGGCATAATACCTAAAGTAACCATATCGGATCTTCTTCTGCGTGATTGAGGGGCGGATGTTGTTTTAAACTCAAGTCCATCAAACTGTGTAGTATAATCAACCATGTCATAAGCAAAATTCAATATCTGATAAAGGCCTGTAAAATTAATTTTATCCGGTGTGTCTGTTGAGGTATGGTAATCTTCATGACTTCCCGAATAGAAAAATATTACAGGAATATCTTTACGATAAAAATTTGTATGGTCTGAGCCGCCATAACCTGTTTGCACTTTAACAAGCTGAAGATGCTCAGGCTTATTATTATCAATAATATCTTCCCATTCAGAAGCTGTGCCGGTTCCTATTAAGACTAAGCGATCGTCTTTCAATCTACCAATCATGTCAAAGTTAAACATGAAGTTAATTTTATTTATATCATAAGCATCACTATCAGCAAAGAACTTACTTCCGAGCAAGCCTTTTTCCTCCGCAGAAAAAGCAATAAAAAGAAAATTATAATCATCAAATGCATTATTTGAGTAATACCTTGCAGCCTCAAGCACTCCTGCTATACCACTGGCATTATCATCAGCTCCATAATGTATTTCTCCTTGTTGGTAATCTCGTGAAGTCGGCCCCCCGTAACCAAGATGGTCATAATGTCCGCCAATAACAACTGTAGAAGGGGCATTATTGTCAATATAGCCTGCAACATTATATGCTGTTAATGACTCTCTTTCAAGTTGTGTTTTAATAAAAATATCTCCATACATCTCTGTTTGCTCATAATACTCAAAAACATCTCTATTTGCATAAATAATGGGGATGCTTTCTCTTGGCACATCTGCTGACATTCTAATTTTTGGATCATTATATTCTTCATAAGTATTGATAAAAATAATGCCGCTCGCCCCATACTTTTTTGCGTAAGCAATTTTCTGCTGCACCATAAACTCTTCAGTATGATTATCCGGCATCTCCTTATCAGGTTCCATATAATATTCAATAAAAAGCAACTTTCCTTCCAGGTCATTTACATCTAAAATTTCAGCATATTCACCTTCTTTTTCTATACCGGAGCCCACATACACTCCCTGTGCAGTTACAGACGCATCAGCAGAATTTGGCAAAATATGAAAATCTACTACAGATGAATATTCCTGCATGCCAATTTTTAAAGCACAGCTATCTCCATATACAAAATCAGCTACAAACTCAAAATCCTGCAGATATGACTCATCGAAAACAGGTTCAAGACCAATATCCATCATTGAAGAAACAATATACTTTGCTGCAATCATTTCGCCTTCGGTACCGGCTTCTCTTCCTTCCATACTTTCATCAGCAAGGGCGTAAATATCCTTTTCTAACCTGCTTACCACAGCCGAGTCGGAAAAATTAACTGTGGATTGGGCTAATAACAAAGGTAATTGAAGAAATAAGCTGAGAGTAAGCACTATACTAATAGCATTTTGTTTCATTTGAATATATTTTGAATTAAAGTGGAATGGTGGTTTATTCCCGAAATCTTTGGAAGTAATTTGCATGAATTTACTATCACGTTTACTTGTGTTTTTATAAAAACAGGCTTGTTTCATATCTGTTTTGTTTTCAAAAAAATATTGTTTTGTAAAAATAAGATATTTAAAAACAAAAGAGAACTAATTTATTGACAGACTTTTATAAAAAAACAAAAAACCCGTAAAGCACAAGATAACTTTACGGGTTTTAATAATTCAATTTTTTTATTTACAATCCAAGGACATCTTTACCTTGTTTGAAATAAATATCAATTGTAAGATCAGTATCATTAACTTTTTGCAGGTCATCTTTAAGAAAATCAGGCATAACACCATCTTTTTCTATCAGTTCAACAGCAGCTTCATAATCACCATCACCCTGAATAACAAGTATTTGTTCAACGGCATCATAAACGGCTTTTTTCATTTCCTCAAAGTTCACTTTATAAGTACCATCCTCTTGTTTAGTGAAAGCTCCAACTTCATTAAAATGATTAAACCTAATCATATTAGCTTTACCGTGAGCGCTGGCAGCGCCAAATCGGCTTGACCTGAAAATACCTGCAATAAAAGTTACATAATTATCCATAACTTCTCCTGTAGTAATCTCACCCATATCATATAATGTGGTCACCAAATATAAGCCAAGTATATCAGCTTTTGCTTCTTCAATAACAGAATAATGCTCACGAAGAGCTTCACGAACAGTGCCTTCACCGTCAATAGTATTTTTAATTCCCATACCATGAGCAACTTCATGGAATGTAGTATTTTCAAAAAATGCATCAAAAGAGATATGTTTGCGCTGATCTTCATCAATTAACATTTCAGAAATAGGAACTAATATTTTATCAAACTTAGCTTGCATTGAATTTTTCAGTTGCAATTTTCTACTACCTACTGAATTATGTATCTCTTCGGCGTTTGGCAGATTAATAGCAATTGTTTTTGTACCGGCATTGCAATCACCGGCATAATAAAGAGCATAATAAACATTCATGTCGCCATCTACTCCGGGTACTTCAGCTTTATACTTTTTATCCACAGGCATTCCGGCTTGCAGCATAGGCAACATGCTGTTATACTTTTCCAGTTTGGCACTCCACTCAAGATCTTTAACAAGCACAAAAGATTCATGAGCAGCTTTATATCCAAATAATCCATCTTCGTAATTTTCAATTGGGCCAACAACAAAATCAATATTGTTATTTTTCATTGCCATCCATGCAAAATCACTTGCTAAATACTCATTAGAAAGAAGTGCTTCTGCTCTCATTTCCAGGTAAGTTTTAAAGCCTTGGTCATCTGCAAGATTAGCAGCTTTTCTCATAAGCTCTGCAGCGTTTTCATGCTTTTCTTTATAGGCTTCACTATAAGGCACAGCTTTTAAGTTACCATCATCATCGCGACGAATAAGTGTATAAAGGCTTGTCTTTAGAGGCTCATCCCAGGCTTCAAACTCTTCTTTTGTCATATCCAGTGGATAAAAGTTTGCACCCTCAGGTTTGGGCTCAAAACCCTCTATAAAAGGTTTGTTATCATCCAGCCTCGACCATGGGCCATAATTTATCTTAACATATTTACGGGCATCTTCATTTTCTATCGTAGCTAAAAGCTCATCTTTATCGCCCGTAAAGGATTGCATCCAAAAAATATCATCCATAATCTCAGCCACATCAATCAAAATACCGATAATTTCTTTTTCATTATCACTGAGCCATGACAAATCAGTTTTAAGCTCAACTTCTGTATAATTCTTCATTTTTTCTTCCATTTTTTCTGCAAATGGGTCTTTTTCTTTAGAGTCGCAAGAGTAAAGGCCTGCACCTGCAATAATAATTGCAATTAATAATATTTTTATACTTTTCATAATTAGGTGTTTTTAGTTTATAAGATAGGTTTACTGTTTTATGTTTTGAAAAATCAAAATTACAATTCTTTTAATAAAAACACTAAGATGAATAATAAAAGTTTAATGTTAAAGGGAAAGCTAAATAAATACAAAGGCAAGTTCGGCTTAACACACTGCTTAGCAACTATTTAATAATTTGAATGAAAATCTTATTTTTGTAATGTGGTTTTTTGTTTGAAATAAACATAATTATTTAATAATTTTATATCTGTTTAAATAAAATATTTACATAAAAGAAAAAGAAATGCAAAAAGAGAAAAAGCCGATTATTTTTTGGATACTTGCAGGTGCAATACTGCTTTTAACAATAATATTTTCAGTTCAAAACCTTGAATCAACAACAGTAAGATTTTTATCTGTTGACATAAAGGGGCCTTTAGTTATAATTATTGCCAGCGTATTTCTGCTTGGATATTTATTGGGAAGAATATGGTCAATCATATTAAATAAGAACAAAAAGAAAAGGAAAAGACAGGAGGATACAGAAAAACAGAGTTAAGAAAGCTTAGATTTATAATCTTCATAGCCAAATTCTTTCAGAAGTACAAACACATTATTCTGGGTCCAAAGGCCAATTGATGGATGTTTAACTCCATTAAAGAAAGTTGTTTTAACCATTGTATAATGTATCATGTCTTCAAAGATTATTTTATCTCCAACTTTAAGCTCATTATCAAAGCTATAATCTCCCATTCCCATAAAATCACCGGCCAGGCAGGTTGTTCCGCCAAGCCTATAAGTAGGTTTGCCTTTTACAGCGTCAGTTGCATTTATAACTTTGGGTTTGTAAGGCATTTCAAGGCAATCCGGCATATGCGCAGCAAAGCTAACATCAAGCATAGCTACTTTTACACCTTTATTCTCGACAATATCAGTAACGGTAGAAACTAAAAATCCAGTTTGCCAGCCAACAGCGCCCCCGGGTTCAAGAATAATTTTCTCTATATTTTTATATCTTTCTTTAAAATCTTTCAGGATTTTTACAAGATGAACAACATCATAATCTTTTTTAGTAATGAGATGCCCGCCTCCCATGTTTATCCATTTTGCCTGTTTTATAATACTGCTAAAATTTTTTTCCACAGCACTTAATGTTCTCTCGAGCACGTAACTATCATTTTCACACAAAACATGAAAGTGTATTCCATCAACTCCTTCAGGCAACTTCTCAGGAAACTCATCCAAAGTGATTCCAAGCCTTGATCCCGGCCTTGCCGGATTATAAAGTTCAGTTTCAACTTCCGAGTATCCGGGGTTAATTCTTAAACCAACTGAGACATTCCGATGGTAGGCATCAATCTTTTCTTTATACTTTTCAAATTGTGCAATAGAATTAAAAGTAATATGGCTGCTGCAATTGAGTATATGATCAAATTCACTATCCAAAACAACAGGACAATATGTATGAGCCAAAGTGCCCATTTCGTTATATATCAGCAGCGCTTCATTAAGAGAGCTTGCTGCTGCTCCCTTAAGATATTGTTTTACAATTGGGAATGTACTCCACATTGCAAAGCCTTTCAGAGCACAAATGATGTCGATATCAGCCTCTTTTTGAACAAGGCCAAGAATTTGCAAATTAATCCTTAGCAGCTCCTCATCGAGGACAAAACAGGGAGAAGGTATCTGATCAAAATCAACAGCCATATAACAGGTCTGGTTAGTAGCCTATTTGTCAACAGGCAATGGTTCATCAATTTGCTCAAGCCATGGCAATCCGTAAACAGGAAGTTTTTCCATAAATGGGTCGGGGTCAAATTCCTCAACATTAAAAACTCCTTTACCTTCCCATTTGCCCGTAAGGGCAAGAATAGCGCCAATAGTTGCCGGCACGCCGGTTGTATAACTAATTGCCTGTGCTTTTACTTCCTTATATGCTTTTGCATGATCACAGTTATTCCAGACATAATAAGTTCTTTCCTTGCCATCTTTCAGTCCTTTGATCTGGCAACCGATTGATGTTTGGCCTTTATAGCCCTCTCCAAGAGAAGATGGTTCAGGGAGAACAGCTTTTAAAAACTCCAGCGGCACTATGTCTATACCTTTAAAATTAATGGGTTTTATGCTTGTCATGCCAACTTCCTGTAAAACATTTAAAAAGTTGATATACTGCTTGCCAAAAGTCATCCAAAAGCGCGCGCGTTTCAGCTTTGGAAAATTCTTTACCAATGATTCGAGCTCTTCATGATATAATAAATATGATTCACGGGCACCAATTTCGGGATATTCAATAGGCTTGTGTATTTCTAAAGGCTCGGTTTCTACCCACTTTCCGTTTTCCCAATAACGGCCGTTTTGAGTAATCTCACGAATATTTATTTCGGGATTAAAGTTTGTGGCAAAAGCTTTCCCGTGTTCCCCAGCATTACAATCGACTATATCCAGATAATGGATTTCATCGAAATAGTGTTTTGCTGCATAAGCAGTAAAAACACCGGTTACTCCGGGATCAAAGCCACAGCCTAAAATTGCAAGCAAACCGGCTTCTTTAAACCTTTCGTTATATGCCCATTGCCAGCTATATTCAAATTTGGCTACATCCTTTGGCTCATAATTAGCAGTATCAAGGTAATGAGTTTTTGTTTGCAGGCAAGCTTCCATTATAGTAAGGTCCTGATATGGTAATGCAACATTAATAACAAGTTCAGGCCCAAAACGATTGATAAGCTCTACTAATTCTGAGACATTATCTGCATCAACCTGGGCCGTTTTAATTCTATCTCCACCAACTTCACGGGCAATTTGAACGCACTTTTCCAGCGTACGGCTTGCCAACATAATATCTGTAAAAACTTCCGGGACGGCTGCGCATTTTCTTGCAACAACATTACCTACACCCCCGGCACCTATTATCATTACTTTACTCATAATTTATATTTTTTCAGTTAATATTTCCTGGTTTTATATGCTAATGCAAAATACAAAGATTTTCAAAATTAATCATTCAATTTCAGAAAATAAATTCTTTTTATGATTTACAAAAAAACAAAACCATATAAAAATCTACATTAAATAAAAATGGATTAATAAATATTGCTTTTACCCGGGATTTGTTTTGTTATTTTATTTCAAAAAAATTTTTTCAAATTCAAACTTTAACAAAAAACTTTTTTATATTTGATTAAACTTATTTTACTATGACACAAAAACCTACAATTTTAGTATTTGTTTACGGCACTTTCAAAGACAAAGCAGTTCAGTTAGAATTATTTGGCACACTATTGCCTGTTGTGGCAAATGCAACACTAAAAAACTGGAAAGTTTATACTGATAAAGAGTATCCATATGTAAAACCTTTAAATGGGCAAGAGGTTTCCGGTGTCGTTATTAAGATGAACAAAACACACCTTAAAAAAGCCGATATATGGGAGGCTGTTCCAACAATTTATCAGAGAGAAAAGTTAGAAGTTGAATTTGATGATGGAACAAAAAAAGAAGCTTACGTTTATACCGGGCGAAATATATAATAAAGAAAGGCTAAGTATAGAATAATATTTTCTCGAAATTACATATTCTCCATCATTTCATCAGTAATTTCGAGATTGTGAAATACATTTTGCACATCATCATCTTCTTCAAAAGTCTCAATAAGTTTCAGCACTTTTTCAGCCTGTTCTTTTTCAAGTTTTATCGTGTTTTTAGGAAGTCTTTGCAACTCAGCATTTTCGGCTTCTATATTAAGGTCTTCCAATTTCTTCATCATTTGCCCGAAATCTTCCATTGCAGTATAAATAATATAAAACTGATCGTCAGTTTCCACATCTTCAGCACCGGCATCAATCACTTCCATCATAAAGTCTTCTTCCTGCAAACTAACTGCAGCTTTATTCACAGAGAACACTCCTTTTCGGTCGAACAGAAAACTTAAAGCTCCGTTAGTATCCAGTTTGCCATTATGCTTATTAAAATATGAACGAATATTAGCCACTGTTCTTTGCTGATTATCTGTCAGGCATTCAACATAAACAGCAACTCCATAATTAGCATATCCTTCATAGGTAATCTCAACAAAGCTAGATGAATCTTTTTCGCTGGCTTTAGATATTGCTCTCTGAACATTATCTTTAGGCATATTTGCGCCTTTTGCATTGGCAATTGCAAGCCTCAGCCTGGGATTTCCTTCGGGGTCACTCCCACCTTCCTTAACTGCAATAGTTATCTCTTTAATAATTCTTGAAAAAATCTTAGAGCGTTTAGCATCAGCAGCGCCTTTTTTTCTCTTTATTGTTGACCATTTACTATGTCCTGACATATTATATTTGATTTATATTTAGAGTACAAAAATAGTAAAAACCAAAACATTTTGCTTACTAAAAAAACAAGAAATCAGCTATAATAAACTTATATAAAAAAAAGCTGCTCATTAATCAATGAGCAGCCGGACATAGCAGTATAATATATGTATTAATTAACACTTATACCTACAGTAAACGGATATATTTCAGGACCTTTATTAGATTTAAACAATGTATTTAAAGCATAACTGGCAAAAAGATTAATGTTACTATAACCTATTCTTACCACGGCCTCATACTTAAAAGGATTAATATGATAATATTCATTTAGCTTTCTTTTCATAGTTCTGCCATCTACTTCATATTTTTGTCTTGTATATGATGACATAAGAATTCCAAGGTTCATACCTGCAGCAAGATGAAAACGGTGATAAGCCCTGGTTCCATGTGTTTGAACTTCAAGCATTAATGGAATGTTTAAATATGAAAGGACCAGTTTGTTTCTGCTCATTGTTATCTCATCTTCAACAACATAATCAATACCATCCGGGTCATAAGCCAGGGTTACATTTTTATCATTTAACCTGTAATTATTAAATCCAAAACCCAAACCGGTATATATTCCCAAGTTATTTTTTATTATTGGGAAACTTTTATACAGTAGGTTAAAGTTAAGCGCCCATGATTTATTGTACTCAAGCTCAAGGAATTCAGAACCCGGTTTCATTCTCAGTGATTGCTCAGGATTAACATATCCGTTCACACCAATATCAATACCACTCCAATTATTTCTGAATTTAGCTTTTCTCTTCTTTTTAGCTGCCTTAACATCTTTATCTTCGTCAATAAGCCATACTTCCTGACTTTTAAGCTTAATTTTTGTGGTATCTTTGGAATCTGAAAAAATCACTTCACCATCGCTAATTCTGCCAACTTTTGCCAGGCCACTGGTTGAAATTTCAATTACTTCAGGCTTTTCTTCATAAATCAAGCTACTTGTACCTGAGAGTTTAGCTGTAATTTTAGATTTAGCATTAATTTCGACCTTTGGTGCACCGCTGGCCTCAACGTCAACAACGTCACTTTCAAGTTCATGAGCTTTCATCAAAGAAGCTCCGCCAATATCAACACTATGAACTGTTGCTTTTCCGGTTAAATATACATTTGAAGCTCCTGATACTTTTGAACCCAAATGTTCCGTCTCCAGATCTAAGTTAGCTTTTGAGGCACCTGTCACATCCAGTAAAAATATCTCACTGCTAAGTTTATTTGTGCTTTTAACGTTCGCCACACCACTTGCTATAAGATTATTGAAGGCAGGAGCTGTAACTTTAGCTGTGATCTTTGCCCCTTTTGGAAAAGAGTCATCATAATAAATTTTCAAAATACCATCTTCAACTTCAGTAATAACATCATCAGGATTAATTCCTTCAGTTTCAAGCTCAACTGAAAAAGTAGGAGCCTGGGTTAGAAATACACTTATAACACCACCAACATCAACACCTGTAAATTCAGAAGTTTCTCTGTTCGTTATATCCTGTGCATTTGCAAAAGAGGTAGCAAATAAAAGACTAGCCAGGATATAAGGTGTAAATCGCTTTATAAAATTTTGTTTTTTCATAGTTTTGTTTTTTTTATTAATATTCATAGTTGCAAAGGGATTTGTATTTAATCTAGTTTTCATTATTATTAATTCTTAAGTAACAATATTTAATTCATACTTTTAATCTTACCAAGTCCGGATTTAGAAAAATTCTTATTTATGGGGTTCCCGGAATAATATACACTTCCTACTCCGGATATATTAGCATTTAGAGCTTCCGCTGCAAATACATGTGCAGAACCGGCCCCGCTAAGATTGATAGATGTATTAACAGTACTGAAATTTTCAGCTTTAAGGCTTCCTGCACCACTAAGATCAATATCATGAGAAACTGCATTGCCGGAAAACACTAAATTACTTGCCCCGGAGGCGTTTGTCACTAGTTCACTAACATTCAATTCGAGGTTTAAATCAGTTGCGCCGCTTAAGTCAAACTTCAATTTATCAGCAACTATACAATCTGTTGACTTAATTTTTGATGCTCCGCCTGAGACAATTTCTTCAATTTCTACATAATAAATATGCAGATCCATTTTTGTTGGCTTGTATATACTTTTTCTATCAGTATACACCATAAGAGTATTGTCTTTAACCTCAATTGTCATGTGGCTATGCAAATTTGAATCAGCTTCAAAAACCACTTTTTCAGTTTCAGAAGCGGTTAAAACAACATTGAACATACCTCTAAGATCAATAGAATTAAATCCGGCCACATCATGTGTCATCACAGTAACATTGCCGTCTCCTTTAACAATATTGTTTGAAGAAACTCCATTGCAGCTTTGAAAGGTAAGTGCAAGGATTATTAAAAGTAGATTAGTTTTATAAATTGCTTTCATAATTAAAATGGTTTTTTATTTTTTAAATTTTGACTGTAAGACGGATACATTCCACATTTGTTACAGCAAATAGTAAAAAAAATGAATAAAAATTAAAAAAACATCTATCTCTCTTATATTGAAATACTTAGCAAGCCTCTTTTTCTTCAAAATCTTTTCATAATTAAACAAAAACGGGAGATTGACATTAAAACATCAATTTCCCGTTAAAATAAAGGTTTAACTGTTAAATCAAAAAGTATCAAATAACAGCTTCAAACTGCTTAAGAAATCTCATATCATTTTCAAAATACATTCTCAGGTCATTGATTTGAAAGATATTCATAGCTATTCTTTCTATTCCCATGCCAAAAGCATATCCGGAATAAACTTCCGGGTCAATACCGCAATTTTCGAGGACATTTGGGTCTACCATTCCGCATCCCATAACTTCTATCCATCCTGAATATTTGCAAATATTGCATCCTTTGCCTCCACAAATATTACACGACACATCCATTTCTGCGGAAGGTTCTGTAAAAGGGAAGAAAGACGGCCTCAGCCTAATCCGGGTTTTATCACCAAACATTTCCCTGGCAAAGTACAATAATGTTTGCTTCATATCAGCAAATGACACATCTTTGTCAATATATAAGCCTTCAACCTGGTGAAATATACAATGCGCCCTGGCAGAAATAGCTTCATTACGAAAAACTCTTCCCGGAGAAATTGTTCTGATAGGTGGTTTTGATTTTTCCATTACACGAACCTGCACAGAAGAAGTGTGTGTTCTCAAAGCTATATCAGGAGATTTTTCAATAAAGAATGTATCCTGCATATCCCTTGCAGGATGGTCATCAGGGAAGTTCAAGGCACTAAAATTATGCCAGTCATCTTCTATTTCGGGGCCTTCAGAAATTACGAAACCTATTCTATCAAAAATCTTATTAATTTTCTTTCTAACTATTGAAATCGGGTGTCGGCTGCCTAATTGCTCAAAATCAACAGGCCTGGTAGGGTCAAACTCATCAGCTTTCACACTTGCTGCACTCTGTTGTTGGCCCAGTGATTCCTTCAAAGTATTTACTTTTTCAAGTGCTTTATTTTTAAGTTGATTTAATTTTGCACCGACTTCTCTTTTTTTATCAGCTTCAACAGTCTTAAAATCCTGAAAAAGGTTAGTAATTATACCTTTTTTAGACAGCATTTTAATTCTGAACTGTTCAACTTCATCAATAGTTGAAGCTTCAAAACGTTCAACTTCTTTTAGTAATTCATTAATTTTATCAAGCATAAGATTATTCAATAATTGACATTTTTACTTCAACATCTTCAATTGGCCTGTTGTTACGGTCTGTTTTTACAGAGGCAATCTTATCAACAACTTCAAGGCCATCTATCACTTTGCCATACACAGTATAATCTCCGTCCAGATGTGGAGTGCCACCGATGGTAGTGTAAATCTTTCTTTGTTCATTAGAGAATGAAGTGTCATACTTCTGCTCCATCATATCCAGCTCTTCATGAGAGAATGGCCTGCCCTGCACAATATAAAACTGGGAGCCTGAAGATCTCTTTTCCGGGTTAACATTGTCTCCCTGGCGAGCAGCAGCTAAGGCTCCTTTTTCATGATATAAGCCGTCAACAAACTCAGCTTTTACAGTATATCCGGGGCCACCACTACCTAATTGCTGGCCCGGTTCGGCATTTTTTGAATCAGGGTCACCACCCTGGATCATAAACTGGTTAATAACGCGATGAAACAACGTTCCATCATAATATCCATCTTTAACGAGCTTCACAAAATTATCCCTGTGTTCAGGAGTTTCATTGTATAACTCAATGGTAATATCACCCATTGAGGTTTCAATTAATACGTTTGTTCTTGGTTCTTCCATTTTTGTAGATTTAATATCAGAGACTAATGCACTGGTGTCCGAGTTTGAGCCCGAGCATGAGCTAAAAAAAGCAACAGCAACCAGGCAATTGATAAGTTTATGCATAAATTTTGTTTTCATATGAGTTATCCTTTATAATATTTTATTTATTTAAAAAATCGTTTTTTCATAAATAATTAAATCTCTATAAATGAGATAATAAAAAAGAAAGGAGCAAATTTAAACATAATAGATGTATCTGTCAAAATTTTCTCACAACAACAAGCTAAAAGAAAGTTTATAAGCAAAGTTATCTGAAGTTTTATCAAAAGCATAATGACCATAGCGATATAGTACCTCGGCTCCAAAATTGAGACTAAGTCCAATTTTTCTCATCCATTTTTCCGGAAAAAGCTTGTTGAATCTTAACCCGGATTCAAAGAAACCTTTCTCCAAGGTTTTAAAATTAACATTATAATGTTGAGACTTGTATTTTAGATCCCCCCAGGCAATGTTTGTAACTGCGATTAGCTCAGGAGAATAGCTTTGAGAAGCATAAAACTTGCTTCCAAAGTTATGTTCAAAAAACAAATATGCATATCTATCTGATACAAACTCATCCATCATCATAGTTCCAAAACTACCGGGAGCAGAAATTGCGAATTTATTAATCCCGGGGTTCGATGCAGGTGCGGTATAGGTATGAGTTAAAGGCAAATCTGCCGGACTAATCCATCCAAGACAAAGTTTCCATGATTGCTTGCCGTAATAAGGAATAGAATATGAGTAATCAAGCCTGGATTGTATTCTTGTATAATCAAAATCTCCGTTAAAAATATTATTAAAACCTCGTACAATATTTAAATATACAACAGGTTTATTCGAAATACCCTTATATATTCTACCGGGTGTTCGGATATGTTGTTCTCCATACGCAAGCCTGGCTTTTAAACCCAGTTCAAAAAAACCAAATGAATTTATAACATTATCATTTTCTTGAAACTCATATGCATCAGTCCAATTAACAATTCCATTATCTGCAAACAAACGTAATGTTAAATAATTTCGCAAAAGTTTTGATTCAATATATATACTATTTCGGGTGACAATATCCATTGTTTTGATGTAATAATCACGAATCTCAAGCTCCATGAACCAATATCCTGAGCTTAAAAAAGCTCCACTTCCTCTTTCATAAACATCCTTTTCATATTTATAACCCACAACAGTGGAACTATATTTACTAATTGTCAACTCCGGATTCACGGAATATTTATGATCTTTATCTCCAAAACCATAGGCATAATGACCGCTAATTTTAAAACGATTGGAAAAGTCACTATTTGTACTCAGGCCTAAGCCTAGCCTGTGCTTTTCATAAACGTTGTAGTTGTATAAACTATTTATTGCAAGATTAATTTTTCCTAATTTAATATCCCCAAATATCAAAGATTCAAATACTTTTAACCGGTTTTCCAGGCCAATCTCTTCACCAACACTGTCAATATAAGTATATGTTTTAACTTCTTTATCAGATAACTCTTCTATTCTCCACTTATTCCAAAATTCTTCATCAACAACATTTACACCGGGAGCATAATCTATTTCAAAGGAAGAAAAATCATTTCTGCTAAGCTCCGGCTCAATAGTAATATCAGACAAATAGCTTCGGCTTTCACCATAAAGAGGCAGCTTTTCATCAACGCCATCCAGACTAACCTTAAAGGTAATATCAGTATTTAGTTGCACGGGAAACCACTGCCTTCCATCCACAAACTCATATTGTTGTTGAATGCTAAACTCTAATGACTCATCTTTAAAGACTGCCGGACTTGCAATTACATTTTGAATAGCCCATTGCCTGTTATTTATATAAAGAAAACCTTTCATTCCGGAGAAATTTTCATCAGACGCAGGCTCAAAGGAAATTACAAACACACTATCCTTTTCAGTAAAAAGGGTATCCTTTACTTCAAAGTTATATTTTGACAAGCTAGTTGGTGCTAGTGGGCTTACATACTCTACATTAAGTATTCGAATAAAGTTATCATAGAAAGAAAATTACTGTAATTGGCTTGCCAACAGGGAAAATAGCGGATTTTTCAAACCGGACACCCTGTTTGCTAATACTTCTTCGGTGTGTCGATCGGGTTTTTTAAACCTTTTATTACTAACTGATTCAGTAATGAAAAAATATTTCTCATCCAAATGTCTTGATAATCGTAAAAAAGATGAGTCACCGGTTTCATAATACTTTTTTTTAATTAAATCATGGTCAGATGTAAGTATAAATTTGTTATATGCTGTATAAGAAAAAGAATTAAGGTTCTCAGGCTTATTAACGCTCCTGTTTTTCATAGCATTTTTCACAATTCTGTGGGCAGGATTATCACCCGGGAAGACCACAACTTCCTCAAGGTCAATAACATCTCTTTTCATTTTAATATTATGAAAAGATATATTTTTATCAACTTTATAGTACTTCTTTTTATAGCCCACATAACTAAAAGTTAAACCATTAACTTCTTCTTGGCCGGTAATATTAAAATTTCCATCAATATTTGTAAGAAAGCCTTTTTGAGAATCATTAACCAAAATCGTGACAAAGGCAAGTGGCTCCAAAGTTTTTTCATCAATAACTTTTCCTCTAACAGATGTTTGAGCTTCACTATACTTAAGTGGAAAGAACAAGAGAGGTACAATAATTATAAAAAGACAACTTAAAGTTTTCATTAAAAAGCATTTATAAGACAATAAAGTAAACGTATAAAAGCCAAATAAGTTTTTCAGCAGAAAGCAAAAAAAAAGCCCCTCAAAAAGAGGAGCTTTTTTTCATTAAAACAAGCATTGATTATCTGCTAACTTGCAGACGTTTTGTAATCAATCCGTTTTCAGTAGCAACCCTGATGAAATAAATTCCATTAACAAAATTAGAAACATCAACATTATATACTGTGTCACCAACTTCTTGTTTGAAAATCACATCACCAAGTAATCCGACAATAGTAATCTCTTTAATTACAACATCAGATTCTATTGTTGCATTACTATTTGCAGGGTTCGGATATACATTTACATCAGCGACACTGATATCATCAATAAAGTTAGAATATTCAAACTCTACTTTAACATCAATATCAGCATCCAATGCAGTATAAGTATATGTCTCATCAGTTTCACCATCAATAGCAGTTCCATCAAGGTACCATGCCTTAACAATGTAATCAGTATCAGGTGTAGCTGTAAACAGGACATCCTTACCTTCTTCGACCATATCTCCTGAGCTAATAGCCGTACCATCAACAGAAGCTTCTATTGCACCATTAGCACCTTCAACATCAAATGTTACAGTGTAATAAACAGGTTCAACAATAGTTTCAACACTAACGCCAACTTCTTTGATGATAAGCCTGTCCATATCTGTACAATCGTAATGTACAAATGCGATATAAATCACTTCATTTTGGAAATCACTTAAGTCAACTTCTCTAAGTGTAAAGTTCCAACCTGATTCGTCCACTGTAAGTGTTTCTTCAAGAACTATATTTGCGTCTATGAAGTCTTCAGGAGCATTACCTGTAGTAGAAACAACTACTTTGTAATGTTCTTCGAAATAGTTACTACCACCTGCAGTAACAACATAGCTTAACTGGATAATATCATTTTCTTCAGTAAGCTCAGGTATTTCGAGAGCAGGAGTAATAAGGTAGTTCTCAGGAGTTAAAGGACCTGCATCAGCATCCCATGATCTTGAAGCCATAACATTAATTTCATCAACATCATCATAATGCAGATACCAGTTATTTCCATCACCATCAGCATCTACAATAGACCAGTCGCTGTTAGCAACAAAGTCATCAGTATCAACATATGTTTCGAAGTCATCAAAGAAAGGCAATGGATAAACGATTTGCATTTCTTCAAATTCTACAGTAACAGATACATTCGCTGTAAGTGATTCTATAGTTAATACTTCCTCAGTAAATCCATCGACAGGCACTCCATCAACAGTCCACTCAAGAACAGCAAAACCATCATCAGGGATAGCAGAAAATACGACTTCACTACCTTCCTGAACAGCATCACCTGAAGTAATATCTGTACTATTAGCTGTAGCAGTTAAATCACCATTGCCACCAACAACGCTAAAGTCAACAGTATAAGATTCTATTTCAGAAATTGCAACATCATCTAAATACCAAGCATGAGCATTGTCACCTTCGTAAACAAAAGCGATATAGATTGTTTCCCCTGCATATGCTTCGAGGCTTTCAATAGTCTCAACCCATTCATTAGACACACTTCCCGGCGACCATATTTCAACAAAGTCACCATCAACAGGATTTGGACTACCAACAGAAATTAACACGCTATTTTTTTCATAATCTCCCGGGAATAAATTAAAAGACGAGAAAGAAAGCTTATATACATTATCAACCGGCATTTCAATAGCAGGTGTAATTAACCAACCTTCCTGGTAATATTCAGAAGAATAACTGTGAAGTGCACTTTGAGAGCCTCCCGGAGTGATATTTTGAGCATCACTCACAACCCACTGAGTTCCACCATCACCAACATTAATAACATTCCATCCTAAAGGAGGGAATTCATCACCTTCAAAATCTTCTAACCATGGAAATTCAGTAATTGCTGGATCATAACCGTCTCCGTTAACAACTACATCAAATGTTTTATCTGCACCATCATTATAATGTATTGTTGCTGTAGCCATAGCAGGGCCTTCTATAATAGGTGCAAACGCGATATCAAAAGTAATTTGCTCACCGGTATTAAGGCTAAGGCCTCCTGTATAATCATTCAAATCATCAAGAATAAATTGCCCTGATGGATCATCAAAAGTAACATCATTAATAACCAGTCCATCACCTCCAACATTCATTGAAGTGAAAGTTTGGGGATCTGTCTGATTGTTAAGTACAACAACACCAAAATCAAATGTTTCAGGATCAACAGACAATATCGGGTCTGCTTCCAATAGTGTAATATCAATAACATCATCTCCGGCAACATTAAATATTACACCTTCAGCAGGATAATAACCAATAAGGTCCCAGGAGGATCGCGTCG
>JAWOBS010000244.1:0-2662 GCA_046484145.1 Bacteroidales bacterium | reverse complement strand
TTTCATATATCCACGAATGTATGAAAGATGGATTAATGTATAATGAACCCTTGAAATCTGCTCAATGAAATTTCTGGCAAATGAAAACTTTCCCTTGAAAAGTGTAAAGCTATTAAAAGAAGCTGGTTATGACATAAAATCAATAGGTGTTGAATTTACAGGAATAAGGGATGATGAAGTAATAAATTTTGCTGTAAATGAGAAAAGGAATATTCTTACATTTGATAGGGATTATGGAGAATTGATCTTTAAAAAAGGATACAAACCAAAAGAAGGAATTATTTATTTTAGATGGGAAGAATTTTGAAGAACCAGGTGAATATTTAATTAAACTGTTAAAAACTAAAAAAATAAAGTATACAGGAACCCTGACAGTTATTAGCGAAAACAGCATAAGACAAAGAAAGTATATGTAAACAATGTTTACTAACGCATAACAGGGATAATTGTATACCTGAGAATAAGGTATTTGAAATTTTTTAATAACCACCTCCCTCACCCGGCGCAAGTATTTTTGTCCTGTGCTTTTCACAATAAAGTATATTCAACATGTACTAAATATAGCTGTAAGTTCAATATAATTTCAGGAAAAGTTGAAAGCCCTGAGCATGACATATACAGCATATCAAGTGTCATATTTTTCTATTCCAAACTGTTGTATTTTGCCGAATTCTAAAAATTGAACAATAACATCTCTTTCCCCGTTCAGCGTAGCGTCTCGCTACGCAGGGTTAAACAAGGCCTCTGGCCTGTTTATTTCGCCCACTTTTGTCCAAAAGGTTCAAAAATTATTAAAATCCTGTTTTCAGCATTGGGACACCCTAAAAATTTTTATTAATAATTTGGTATAGTTCCGCTTGCTCTTCATCCATTTTTAGTAATCTGGATTTTGTTTGTTTTGATTCAGGTAGAGTATATGTTATTTGATACATATTATGAGTAAGTTCTGCGGCTTTTTTTAGTGACAGCGAGGATTCCTCGGTATATAAAACTCTTTCTAATTCTTTGTAAATGCAATAAGCCGTGAATGATATGCAAATATGAGCTTCAATTCTATGCCTTAAACGGTGGTATATTGGTCTGATACGAAGGTCTGTTTTCGACATCCTGAAGGCCTTTTCAATATGCCATAGATTATTGTAGTTATCAATGACTTCTTTATAGGTCAATTTTGTATTGGTAATATAGCCTTTCAGACCATCCCATACGGCATCTCGGTTAAATTTATTATAATCAATATTTATAGTTACTTCCCCTTCCAATTTCAGATATTTGTTGTACCCTCTGTTATTAATGTTAGCTTTTGTAAGCCGTCCTTTCTTGACTTTATTTTCGAGCCTTTTGAGTCCTCTTTTCCTGTTATAGGCATCTTTACGAGCACGAATATTTGAATGATTTACAATGAGCCTTTGTTTGCTGCCTTTCGAGAAGCTTCGGGTCATCCCATCGGAAAATTCTGCTGAAAGTATCTGCGATTTTATCGATTCTTTCTCATTTTTTATCCGAGCACCGAGTATGTACTCATAACCATTGTCTTCCAGAGCGTTTATATTGCTTTTTGACAACAAACCTGAATCAGCAATAACCACTGGTTTGCCCAGATTAAATTTCTTGCTCATGTTTTTAAGAAAAGGTATAAGCGTATGACCTTCATAAGTATGACCTTCAAAAATATCGTAGCCAATGGCATACCCACCAATACCTACAAGTAATCCAATAAAAATTTGAGGACATTGGTGTTTTCCGTCCTTACTAAAACCAGTCTTGCGAAGATCGTCTTCATCGCTTGCTTCGAAGTACAAAGTAGTCATGTCGTAAAAAACAATGCTTATATTTCCATTCAAAACCTTCTTGGTATAGGCAAAAGCTATTTGTTCCACCCTGGTTTTTATTTTGTTATTTAGCTTGTCTAAAAAGCGATAAACCGAATCGATATCCAGGTTTGCACCCTGGTATCGATATAAATATTCAACAGTTTTTAGTTTACTCAAAGGAAAAGATATCCGGGCAATTACCAGATGCCGAAACAACGGTTCTTTAATTACACCAAATCCAATATAATCATAGATTTTCCCAAAAATAATTTCGGGGCAAACTGTCCGAATATTTGCGTTTTGCAAAGAGGCAAATACCTTTTCTACGGTTGTATCAAACTCGCTTTCAAATAGCTTCGGCTGGGAGGATAATTTTTCAATTTCCTGTTTTGCTAAATTGACAAGATTTTCAATTTCGTGCTGCATTGTGGCACACCCTACAGTTTTTACAACTTTATACTTGCCTCTTGACTTCTGAATTATCTGTATAGAAAGGCTTCCAGAAGCATTGGGCTTCTTTCTAATAAACATATTAATAATTTTGGGACACCCAAAAATAAAAAACAATACCTGATTTTCAAAATCTTACATGGGTGTCCCAGAAAAGTGCGGAAAACAGGTGGATTTCATTGATTCTCGAACTTTATGCATAAAAAGTCTTGCTGTCTTTTCGGTTATACTAAAACGCTCAGCCAAGTAGTTCGCTGAAAGACTTTTGGTTGTTGTCCCCATTTCGAAACAGATGAAAAACGCCTTACGTATTCCAAATTTAACTTTGTGGAACAAGGTATTAGCCATGGGGGATTCAGTATAGCCGCATTTATTACATGTCCTTGAATGATTAGCCC
>JAWOBS010000158.1:0-2639 GCA_046484145.1 Bacteroidales bacterium | reverse complement strand
TTTCATATCGGAGCGTATATGCTGGGAGAAAATGATATGACTCTTCCTAACTTACGCGAGAACATGTCAAAATTGCCCTATGTGCTACGCAAAGAAAAGATTAGGGTTAATAGGCGCAAAAGAGATAAAGCGTATAAGAAAAGAAATTTCTGAACAAAGATACACTTTCTAATATAAATTATGTCTGTATTGGTATTGATCTGGGTACAACATACACATTGATGGCAACTGTCGATAGCAGAGATATTAATTTTAGTGAAACCATAAAAATTCCTGTTAAGTTCGTATCAATACCTCAAAAAAGTCCTGATAAGTATGTGCCGGATATTCATGATGAGAAAGTCGCATCCATATTGGCAATTACTCCTGACAAAAAATATTATGTGGGTAATAATTTATATTATCTAAAAGGCAGAGATGGTTTTGAATATAAAAAGAATATGTTTTATCACTGGAAAGTAGAAATGGGCGTGGAACGTTTTCCTATGTATCCTGATGCCATCAGCGAAAAAGTGAATATGCCTTACAAAATCGCTGGTAGGATACTAAATTATTGTCGTGCTAACTTTCTGAAAAGAAAAGATGAGGTTCTGGAAAATACAATTGTTACCGTACCCGCGTCCTTTCAGGCAAATCAAAGACAGGATGTGTTAAAGGCTTGTGAATTTGGAAAAATTAAATCGTCTCCGACCATGTTAATTGACGAACCAAGCGCGGCTTTTATCGGATATTTTAACAGGTTGGAAGATTCTGAAAAACAATCCTGGGCCAATAATGTCAGGAACAAAAATGTACTGGTAGTGGATTTTGGTGGCGGTACCCTAGATCTTTCCATTCTGAATGTCGATTTCAGAAAAGATACTGGTATAATTATAGCTAACAGAGCCATTTCCCGTTACAACGATCTGGGCGGCCAGGATATCGACTCTGTCATTGCTGAAGAATATTTATTTCCGTTATTAAAAAGAGAGTATCCGGAGGTAGAAGACATTGGCCATTATGATTTGCAGAACACTCTGATCCCTCAGCTTGCTGTTTATGGTGAGAAATTAAAAATTGCCATCTGTGAAAATCTAAGTCTGAAAGTAGCTGATAAAGATGTTGAGGAAATCGACTATGCGTCAGTTAATGCAACCGTTGAGGATTGTGTCTTAGTTTATAAAGGCGAAACCTATGATATGGGTGAACTGTCTATCAATGGTAAGCAATATAAAGAGTTATTTTTAAAGGTATTTCGTGGAAAATATTATAATTTCAGGTTGCAGGATAAATCCGTGACTACGGCCAGCCATTCCATCAGCGAAATCATTGAAAAATCGAATTTAACCCTAGATGCTATAAATTATGTCCTGTTCATAGGTGGCAGCAGCTTTAATCCGTTTTTAGTATCTCTAGTTAAAGATAAGTTGAAAAAGGCAATTGCTCTGCAATCCTCAGAGCCAGATAAATTGGTTGCTGAAGGCGCGGCAGTATTTTCATATTTTTATTATGTTCATAAAGTGTCTCTAATTAAGCCAATAACTAGTGACACGATAGGGATTACTATCAAAGGCAATCGCTTTCAACCGATTATTGAACAGGGGACACAACTTCCTGCTGGTCCGTTCTCTTTGCCGGAATTTAAACTGCAATCTAATATGAATAATGAAATTGTCGTACCGGTTTGTATAAATGATGTTGATTTTCCGATTGGTGAAATAAGAGAAAAATTAAATAGGTTTCATGATACCGATGGGTTTGTGACCATTAAGGCAAATATTACCGCCGATAAAATCTTTGACCTGAAGGTTTATATTGACGGTGAATATATTTGCGATGCCAGTTTTGATAATCCGTTCTCTATCGGCAAAGTCGCGGAAAACGAACTGAAAGTGACAAAAGCTCAGAAAGAATTAGCCAGGGCAAAGTCAAAAGCCGATGCTAGGGAAGAAAAAGAAGCTTTACGCAGACTGATACCATTACATGCAGATGTTGATAACAACGCAGGCGTTGTAGAAACTGCTGAAGAATATATCAGACGATTTGATGATCAGGATTCCTGGGCCTGGAATATGCTTTATATAGGCAATTCACATATGGGTAAAACCAAGGCTGCCCGTACTGCTCTGGAGCGTGCAATTGAGCTAGATCCTGAAAGTCCAGTATTTATTTATAATTATTCATTAGTAATTGCAAGCATGGAAGGTTCTGCTAAAGCCCTGAGCTACCTTCAAAACCAACCTGAATCAACTAAACAAGATGAAAGCGTCAGATGTAAAATTGTTCTGCTAAAAGATGACTGCAATATTGAATGCAAAAATGAAGCTCTGGCAATTATAGAGGATTACAAGTCAAATCCCGATTATTTCAACCAGTTTGTTAAACGGGTTTTACTGCCAGGTGTTTTCAAAATTGCCGGTGAAAAATATTCTTATGTTGAACCGGACAGAAGCAGAAACGATGATGATGAGATAAAATATTTAGATCGCAGGACAGAGCTTAAATCTATTCAAGAATAGCCTTTTTTGATTGCTCAAAAATATTTCAGAAACTTAAAATTATTCAGATAATGTTATAGAAGGAAAGTAGCCATGTTTTTAATTCCTTACAATAAACTGGCTAATGACCAGAAAGGGATCATTAGAAGAGTTTCCCGGGAC
>JAWOBS010000357.1:0-3765 GCA_046484145.1 Bacteroidales bacterium | reverse complement strand
TCATGCAATTCTTTTGTTGCTGCATCCTTATAACCGAAAACCATTTGGTTTTTTATATCTGAAATCATTGCATAAGACAAGCCTGTCTCTAAAGAAATCTCTTTATTGAATTTATAACTCCAACCCAGGTCTAAATAATTTCCAAGATTTCCTTCCCAATAAACTGTATTTCCATCAGTATCAGTTTCCATACCGGAAGGTTTGTTAGTCGCAGGATCTATGGAAACGTGTGCTGTAACCGGAGTTGTCAGATAAGGCATAAAATACTCTAAACTGAATATACTCTTACTATTTGGTTTAAAAATTAATTTCACATATGGATTAGCGTATCCGCCCCCTTTAGTTCCGGTAAGATAGCTATCCTGAATTAAAAAATGGTTCATATTTCCTCCATAGTAAGGGAAACGCCCACCGTAAAGCATATCAAATGAGTGGCGTGTACTGTTATAATCTGCATCTGTATTAGTATAGTCCTTTCCTGAAATTAATTCAGCACCTGCAGATACTTCAAGTTTATTCTCTAAGGTTCTAAAACCAATTTCTCCGGCAATTAAATAAGCCGATATTTTGCGGTAATTGCTTTCATTATCCCGAACTAAATCAGCACCATGTTGATAATATCCTGATAATGTGCCGAATAAACCCACTCCTGCTTTTTGTCCTTTATTATAAACCAGAAAAAGACCATGTGTACCTGTTCCTAAAAGTGCATTATTGGCTGTATCAACTTTCCCTGAAAGACTAAGCATGATTGAAGCTGTTAATTTATCGCTTAATCCTTTTTGAATATTTAAGAAATTCATAGTCTTTAACCTTTCAGGTACCCAGGCTTCGTTATTTGTTTCCATACCATTTATTGGGCCATCGTTGTTATAAGAAAGTCCTATATCTGCAACCAGCTGCTTATCCGGATTTGAATATTTTAGCAATAAACCATCATAAGTTAAACCTGAAGTCCATATATTTCTCGAAGCAAGAATCCTTTTATCGTTATAATTCCATTCCTGGCGACCAATTTTTAAATTAAAATTTGGGTTTAGTTTCACATCCACCCATGCTTCGTAAGCTCCCAATGAATAGGAATTCCCCAGGGAACCTGTTTTATTGTGCATATCATTGCTGCCCCAAAGTTTGGCATCCTGTAATGTTAGTTTAGTACTGTATTTCTCTCCATTATATGTTGCGCTAATCCGCGATCGCTGGTCAAGGAAAAAATTGGCAGCATCCTTGTTCAACACCGGGGTTTTAAACCCATGTTGCATATTGAACCGGGTTCGAAATTCACCATCAACAGAAAACTGAGAAAAGGCTTTAATAGAAATTAATGAGATAATTAATAAGCTAATATATTTAATTTTCATAATTCAATCATTTAAAATTAAAGAGGCTTCTATTGCTTTACAACATAGAAGCCTCTTTAATTATGTGCGTTACGATAAACTATTATTTTATTAGCTTGCTAATAAAAACTTCTGTTTCGCCAGAAGCTTGCTGCATTACATCGTTAATTACCCCTCCAAATGGTTTTGCCATTAGCGTGTTATTCATTCGGGTAATGTAAGTTTTACCATCCGACTTTTCATAAATTGCAACTCGGCAAGGCATTAAAGGCGATACTATTCTTTCATCATCTAAATCCAATATTGTTTTTGAATATTTTGACGAGCACAATTCAAAAATCTTAATTGCTTTCACATCATGTCCAAAATCAGCTAGTATCGCCTGCATGTCATGCATTCCTGCAACTTTCCATTTAGCAGCTTTTACTTCTTTCTCAAAAACCTCAACGGTTTCTTCAAAACTATACTTACTTTCGTCTTCCACCATCATTAAGCCCGGCGCCGATTTATAAACAACAATTAATGTAATTAACAACCCGGCCACTAAGCCACCAATACCATAAATTAATTCTTTTTTCATTGTTATCTTCTTTTTAATTTATAATATATTTCTAGCGATTTTTCAGCTAAAAACATTTGATACAAAGATATTGACGTGGGCTATGGCTACCAACAAATTGCTTATGTGATAAATATTAGAATTGAGTATAATTTTATATAGTTTTACCTATAAAATTTCAATTTTATTGAAAATAAACTCGTTTTTTTTCTTCTATCTTAAGGTGTTGACATTTAACATCTTTTCCTTTTTATCGTTTCCAAATTTTATTTTACCATAATTTTAGATGCAAAGAAGAATTATATTTCAGGATTTAGTAAATAGATTTTTTTTAACCCCTGTTTTTCAATATCTTCTTTCTTCATGAATTTCTTAAACAGATTAAGTAAAATAATCCACAATTATTAAATATAAAGGCATCCCGATGGTAATATTGAAGGGAAATGTTACGCCAAGGGCCATAGGTAGATAAAGGCCCGGATCAGCTTTGGGTGCCGCAAGCTTCATGGCTGCCGGAACGGCAATGTATGAGGCACTGGCGGCAAGTATTGCAAAGAGGAATCGGTTTCCGGGAACGGTTGTAATAAATTGACTGATGAATGCCACCGCACTTCCATTTATTGCCGGAATGAAAATAGCGAAGAGAGTAACGAACCATCCGTATTTAAGAAATGCTGAAAACCTTCTTGAAGTAACCATTCCCATTTCTAAAAGAAAGATGGCAAGAAATCCTTTGAAAATATCGGTGGTAAAAGGCTTGATGCTTTCGGCCTGTTTTGCGTCGGCTATTATACCAATAATTAAGCTACCCATAATCATTAGCACACTGCCGTTGGTTAAAGAGTGGTGAATAACAGTTTTGAGTTTCACTTTTTCTCTGCCTGCTCCTTCTTTGTTAAATAGCATTAACAATATTACACCCACAATGATCGCCGGCGATTCCATCAATGCCATTACCGCCACCATATGCCCCCCAGAAGTAATATTTTGCATTTCTAAAAACGAAATGGCTGCCACAAAGGTTACTGCACTTACCGAACCATAAGCGGCAGCAACAGCAGCAGCATTGCTGACACCTATTTTTCGTTTGAGTAAAAAAAACGTGTAAAGCGGAATAAGCGATGCTAATGCCAGCCCAAAAATGAGTGAAAATAATATTTCACTGTTAAAACCGCTAACGGCCAATTCCTGCCCCCCTTTAAACCCAATAGAAAACAACAGGTAAAGCGAAATAAACTTGCTGCTGCTGGCCGGTATTTCTAAATCGCTTTTCAGGCTGGCGGCAACTATTCCTAAAACAAAAAATAAAAGTACAGGGTTGGTAATGTTACTGAACAAAATTTGGAATTCCATTACTTATTGGTTACTTAATATCTTTGATTTTATTTTCATTTTTAGCAGTTTGCAGGGTGTGTAATAGAATATTTCCGGATGCAATTTCTTTTCCAAAGAAATTTTCGCTACGCAATCTGTTTGCCTGTTCCTTCAGTATTTTCATAGTAAGTGAACAGAGTGTATCGTCAGAGGATTTAAATTTTTGAATTCCAGTCTCCCATGGCAGTCCTGAATGATTTGTATTATCCAACACATTTTTAGTAAAGTTGTAAGATGTTTCACCGACAAGATAAATACCCCTGAAATTTTACCTTGTAATAAATTCTTTTATTACTCCAGGTTCTTCACTCCCAACATGAAAAATAGCCGCAGATGTGGTGAAAAAAAGACATCTCCGTTAAAAATCTCATTTTCCACGGTGCAAGCTTACACAACGTATTTCATAAGTTTTTATTTAACTTTACAATGTTCAGTATAAAAATATTTTATGAATTACACCCTCAACCAGTTACGGGTTTTTTTGAAAGTGGC
>JAWOBS010000350.1:0-5963 GCA_046484145.1 Bacteroidales bacterium | reverse complement strand
CATATCCTGGACAGCCCTGAGGTCGGCACCACCTTCAACCAGGTGAGTGGCAAAACTGTGGCGTAATGTATGAGGACTAATATTTTTTTTAATTCCGGCCTTTTCACAAAGATTTTTGATAATAATAAACACCATAACTCTTGATAGTTTTTTACCACGCTTATTGAGAAAAATATAATCTTCATTTCCTTTAACCGCCTGAATGTGCACTCTAATAGTGTTTATAAAAAGTTTTATTTGCTTTGCTGCACTGTTTCCTATTGGCACAATTCTTTGTTTATTTCCTTTTCCGGTTATTTTTATAAATTCATCATTAAAAAAAATATCCGAAATTTTAAGGTCAGTTAGCTCGCTTACCCTAAGTCCACATCCATAAAGTGTTTCAATAATTGCTTTGTTTCGCTGCCCCTCAGGCTGGCTCAAATCAATTGCTGCTATTAATTTATCAATTTCTTCAATTGTAAGATATTCCGGGATTTTTCTGCCAAGCCTGGGGCTTTTAAGAAGTGTTGCCGGGTTTACTTCTATATAATCCTCAAGTAATAAGTATTTATAAAATGCCTTAACAGAGCTAATTATTCGGGCCTGTGAGCGTGGGTGCATCCCAATACTTCCCATAAACTGAATAAACTGAGAAAGGTCATCATTTGTTATATCTGTAGCTGACTTTTCTTGCTTAGGAGAACTAAAGAAATTAGCAAGTTTATTTATATCATTAATATATGCCATACAACTATTTGCAGAGAGAGATCTCTCCAGGCGCAAATATGTGTTAAAGCCTTTTATATATTGTTCCCAGTTCATAAAGCAGATACAAAATTATAATTATTATGTAAAATTCAGGACATTTCTATCAGTATAGAAACATTGTTAATTATTAGTACTTTTGCAAAAATTAGTAAAGCGGAATTTGTGGGAATCAAGGAATTTATAGAAATAATAAGGGGAGCATTAACTTTATCCGAAAAGAACTGGCAGAAGTTAAAAGAATCAACTTACAGCTGGAAAGATATATTCTTTTTTTATGTTTTTCCTTTAGCTGTAGTTAATTCATTTGCGAAAATCTTAGCCGTGCCGGACGAGCCTGAGTTTTATGTGTTGTCGCCTAATATATTATTTATTTTATATTTGCTAAGTACAATAAGCTCCCTTTTTATCGGCAGCTACCTTATCAAATTGCTTGCGCCACGTTATTTGTCTCAAAATAATTTTGATAAAATCTATATGTTGGTAGGAATTTCTTATACTCCAATATTTGTTTCTAATCTTATAGCATCCTTACATTCATTTTTAACAATATTTAGTTTAATTGGGATAATATATACAATACTTTTGTTCTTCAAGGGAGTAAGCATAATGTTAGAAACTCCGGATACAAGGCGAACAGGTTTTGTTATTTTGTGTTTTTTAATTTTATTTGGAGTTACAATATTCGTCAGTTCGTTTTATACATATTTGATTTTCTATTTTACAGGTAACCTAGATCAGATAATATCTAATACATAAAATATTTACTTTTTTAATTAAGATGAAGAATAAAAAATTATATATAATCATTGGGAGTTTAATTGTTATAACTACTGCTATACTTTTAATATTTTTCTTATCAGAAAATAAAACATTTCAGTCTGAAGAGATTGTTGAATATGATCATGTTTTTCCCGAATATGACATATATGGTATAGAGAAAGATAATTATTTTACAATTGAGGGCAGAGTTCAAAGAAACCAAACTTTCTCACAGATATTATCTCAGTATGATATTGATTATTCTGTAATAAATGACGTGATAAAAAAGACAGGTGCATGGTTTGATTTAAGGAGGGTTAGGGCAAATAATAATTATATAGCATATTTAGAATGTGATACAATAAATATTCCTCGCTATTTTATATATGATATCTCAAAGCTGGAATATATAAAAGTTTGTTTTTATGATTCTGTTGAAGTCGTAAGAGAAATAAAAGAAGTTAAAAGCATACCCAAAGAAGCTTCAGGAGTTATTAATTCTTCATTATGGCTTACATTAACAGAAAATGAACTTCATCCCGAATTAGCGATTAAAATGTCAGAGATCCTTGCATGGTCAGTTGATTTTCACAGGCTTTTTGCAGGCGATAAATTTAAAGTCATTTATGAAGAACAGTTTGTTGGTGATGAGTCTATCGGTGTTGGAAGCATAGATGCTATTTATTTTCAGCACCATGGCAGTGATGTTTATGGTTTTAGTTTTGAATCGGATACTATAAAAGGATTTTTTGATCCGGAGGGTGAAAATCTTCGGAAAGTGTTTTTAAAATCGCCACTAAAGTTTGGTCGCATTACAAGCCGCTATTCGCATAGCAGGTTTCATCCTATTCATAAAGTAAGGCGTCCGCACTATGGTACAGATTATGCCGCTCCTCAAGGCACTCCTATACTTGCAGTTGGCGATGGTGTGGTTACAGAGGCCAGGTACAAGGGCGGAAATGGAAATTATGTAAAAATAAGGCATAATTCAGTATATGAAACCCAGTATTTGCATATGTCAAGATTTGCGAAGGGTGCAAAGCCCGGCAAGAGAGTAGAGCAGGGGGATGTCATTGGATATGTTGGAATGACAGGTTATGCCACAGGCCCTCATGTTTGCTTCAGATTTTGGAAAAATGGCAAACAGGTTGACCATCTTCGCGAGGAGTTTCCCAGCGCTGATCCTTTACCCGAAGAATATTTTAATGAATTTTCAGTCTTAAGAGATAGTTTAATGAAAAAGCTTAATAAGATAAGCTTCGAAGATCCGATGATAGTGCAGTCAGAAGATTAATGATTTATAACTAAAGCATTGCTTGCTTTATCCGTACTAACTTATCTAATAATTCTTCCATCTTTTCAAGGTGCAACATATTAGCACCATCCGATTTTGCTTCTTTTGGATTTGGGTGTGCTTCAATGAATAAACCGTCCACACCTGCAGCAACTCCTGCTTTAGCCATAGTTTCAATCAAGTCAGGCAGGCCGCCTGTTACACCAGTGGCCTGGTTTGGTTGTTGTAAAGAATGTGTTACATCAAGCACAACAGGATAGCCGCTTTGTTGCATTATTGGTACAGATCGGAAATCAACCACCAAATCACCATAACCAAATGTACTTCCTCTTTCTGTTAGCATTATATTCTTATTTCCTGTAGAAGCAACTTTTTCAGCTGCAAATTTCATAGCCTCAGGAGAAAGAAATTGCCCTTTTTTAATATTAACTACTTTTCCTGTTTGTCCTGCAGAAAGAAGTAGATCAGTCTGCCTGCATAAAAAAGCAGGTATTTGCAATATATCAACGTGATTTGATGCTTGTATAACTTCATCCTGGCTATGTATATCTGTTAGTACAGGTATATCGTACTTTTTTCCAATCAAATTAATTGTCTCTAAGGCTATCTCATCGCCAATTCCTGTAAAACTATCCAGTTTTGACCTGTTTGCTTTTCGGTATGACGCTTTAAAAATATAAGGAATATTATATCTTTTTGATAGTTCAACAATTTTTTCAGCAATTTCAAAACCCATTTCAATGTTTTCCAGAACACATGGTCCGGCTATTAAAAAGAAATTATCCTTAGAAGTTTTGTTTTTATAAATATTATTTAATGTTTTATGCATAATTACTGGCTTTATTCTGGTTTTACATGTATTGCCAACCAAAGGCAATGCGGATTCTTACTTGTATATATTACCCTGTGCTTCTTTCCTGCCGGTATAAAAATATAATCTCCGGGGATAAGCTCGTTTTTTTCATTGTTGATAAACTCAATTATTGCATGGCCTTGCAATAATAAAACCCACTCATCAGTTTTCTGGTCATACCATTTATTGTCTTCTGTTGTATGTCCATTGCTAATAATTCGTTCTATTTTTATATCCTTGCCCTTTAGTATTGTTTCAAAAGCTTCATCCTGACTGATATCCGGAATATTGCTGATAGTATAAATGTTTTTTGGAAGCATAAATAGAATTATTAATAACCTTCAATTATACCTTTTCCTTGCCTGATAATTTCAATTTCATCTTTTGTACAGTCAACAACCGTAGATGCTTCATTGTCGCCAAATCCACCATCAATAACTATATCTACCAGGCTTTCGTACTTTTCATGAATTAACTCAGGGTCTGTTGTATATTCAATTATTTCGTCATCATCATATACTGAAGTTGACATTATTGGATTACCTAATTCTAAAACTATTTCCCTGCTTATGCTGTTATCCGGGATTCTTATACCAATAGTTTTTTTCCTGCTTTGAAATATTTTAGGTACATTGTTATTTGCGTTCAGGATAAAAGTAAAAGGCCCGGGAAGTGCCTTTTTCATAAGTTTATAAATAGATGTGCTAAAAGGCTTTGTATAGTCAGAAATATGACTTAAATCATAACATATAAAAGAGAAATTTGCTTTTTCAACTTTAGTTGATTTAATTGCTGCAACTTTTGCTACTGCCTTAGGGTTGTAAATGTCACATCCTATTGCATATACAGTATCTGTAGGGTATATAATTATGCCTCCGTCACGAAGACAGTCCACCACATTTTTTATTTGGCGTGGATTCGGATTTTCCGGGTAAATCTTGACTAACATATGCAATTTATATAAAAATAATTAAAAGTATAACGTATTGTTATTTACTTTGTTTATCTAAACGTACAGAAAAGTAAAATGTTACCTTTGTACCTGGATAATTGTTTTAATAAATTCATGAAAATAATCAGTTCCCCAAGCCATATTATAAGTTATTTTTTGTTATTTCTGATGCTAATGGTTTCCTTTTCATCTCGTGGTGAAAATGATACAGTAAATTTTACAAAGGAAATAAGATTCAGAGCTCACTCTACCGGACAGGCCGAATACACTAATGATATTCTGCAAAAAATATCACAGGCAAGTGATAAAATGAGAGTTTATACTTCTTACAATATTAAAACTTCACTTGAGTATTCTGTCGAAAGTTTGAATAACAATAATAAAAGAATTGTTATTTATATTAATAAACCTGAAATTTCAGGTGATTGTCGATATAAAGATTTTACTTTATACAGCCATTTATTACCTGATATTTATACTGCCAAAATTCAACTTGCAAATAATAATAAGTCAGTCAACATAAGTAAAACATTAAAAATTAGTCAAACTGATGATTTTCCTGCTGTTATTATAGATACTGTTATACTCTCGACGCAAACTGACTATGGTGATCCTTTTAAAATCAGGAACTTTGATTGTTCTTATTCAGAAAATAAATATCAAGATTTTCTTAATTTTACTACTGACCTGGAAGAGTACTACAAAGCCTCAGAAGCATTAACCAATGCAATGAGTACTATTTGGAGTATGCATTTAGAAAACCCCGCTACTCTTGTTTTGGATGAGTTTAAGCTTTGCGACATAGAATCCTTATTGGGAGAAATATCAATCAGCAACTTTCTTACAAATAAGCATATCAGAAGAAATGATGTTAATTCTTTGTTTGTCAAGTATCATATAATAAAAGAAGAAGCTATAGGATTACGAATTCAGTTTAATAATAAGATTTCTTCACTTGATTATTTGTTTTACGAGGAGGCTGAAATTGAGCTTAGAAAGGGTAATATCAGTGATGCAGAAAATCTTTATAAAAAAGTTTTAAATTATAATCGATTTCATGTTCCTGCTCTCGTTGGGCTGGGGAAAATAGATGTTATCAAAAAGAACTATGACGATGCTCTGGATAGAGCATATCTCATACTCATAGAAATATATCCCTCGGGCGAATGGCTGGAATTAGCAGTAGAATACTCATGGCTTGTTTACAGGGAAATATTGCACAAGATCGATGGGCTTATTGAAGATCAAAACTATACTGAGGCTTTGAAGGAAGTGGCGAAGCTACATGAATTTTGTAATTTGAAGGGTCCTTTTAGATGTGACAGGCAAGTTTTTATGAAAGAGAGAAAAGCCCG
>JAWOBS010000285.1:0-43724 GCA_046484145.1 Bacteroidales bacterium | reverse complement strand
CTATCAGCATGTTCAAGAGTTTCCTCTGCATGCAACATAGCTGAAATGCCTCCAAAGATTACCTTTTTACCCATTTTTCTGTATTGATCTGCGATTTCCCAACCCCTTTTAATCTGTGTAGTAAGCATCACAGAAATTCCAACAAAATCTGCATCATCTTTAATTATAAGCGGCTCAACATTTTCATCAACAAAATCAACTTCAACATAATCAGGTATTTCAGCAGCCATAACAACAGGCCCGTGCGGAGGCAAGTTAAAGGTTGTTTGCCTTTCAAGCTTTGGCCATTTGGGATATATAAGTTTAAATTTCATAACAAAAGCAATTAGAATTTATCAATAATTATAAGTCTGAATAAAATCAGCACAAGCTGTTTTTATATACATGACTGAATCTTCATCAAGTGTATATTCATTTTTTTTATAAGACCTGAGGCTTAACAAATATTCATTAAGCTCATTATCAAAACCAACAGAAAAATCCAGATTAAGTTTATTATATATATCTTTCACAGTTGTAACAGGGTCATTTTCAAGTTTTTCAAAACTAATTTCTGTAAAATTATTTTCATTACAAAGCTTAGTTCCTTCTTTCAACTCTTGCCACAGAAAATTAAACATTGTGGCAGCACTTTCGGATGATACATCTTTCCACTTTCCTGCAAGTAAATTCTGTTTCCCGACAATATTCCACATCCTTATGGTGGAAGGAATTACATTAACGGGGTCACGATATATATGAATAAACTTAGCATTTGGATAAATCTCTAAAATCTCCTTTATTCTAAAAGAATGAAACGGGTTCTTCAGCAATGGTATTGCATTTTTATTGCTATATGTAAGACGTGCAACAAACTTACTAAAAGTATCTTTCCATGACTTTGATATCTTTTCAATTTGCACAGCATTTCTAAGGTCATCAATAAAGTCAGTTTTTTTTCTGCGAAAAAACAGTTTTTCCAGGGGTGTATTTTTTATCATTTTAACGATTGCATACTCATCTTCCTGTGGTTCGTCAGGGCCTAATTTAACATTATCCATTGGCCTTTTATCATCAATAACCTTAGACATTATTTTTCTAAAATATTTTTGAGACACAGGAAAACTTTCAGGTACAGAAACCTGGACAACGCTGGGAGTGACAAACTGTTTGTCTATAGAAAGAAGCTGGTGCAAAAAAGTACTACCTGTCCTCCAGTGCCCAACAATAAAAACCGGTCCATTGGAAAAGTTATTTTTAAGCGACTTGTCTTTGCCTTTTAACTTTTCAATAATATTAAAAAGGGAAGACCATAAACTCCCCTGAAGAAGAAAGAGAAATCTGCCAAGATACTTGAAAGACACCCCTCTATTTCTGATAATCAAACTACATAAATTACCAAAAGAGATAACACTTAGTAAGTAAGAGTGTTGCATACAAAAAACTATTGATCTTGCTGAACCATTTCTTTTTCAAGGAAATCAGCAATAGTATCAACTGATTCAAGAATAACCCTTGCAAGGTTTTGATCAGCAATTCTAACATTATATGTTTGTTGTAACGCCAATATTATTTCAATAGCATCAATTGAATCCAGGCCAAGAGGGTTATCTTGCCCGAACAAGGGTGCATCATCAGGCACCTCATCAGCAGTTACATGAGTGATTTTTAGTTTTTCAATAATTAACTCTTTAATCTCCCTTTTTAGTTTTTTCTTTTCTTCAGCTGTCATTTCAGATATATAATTTAACTGTTACACCATTTTTTTTAATTCAGTAAAAAAAGATTTCTCCTCATCGCCTCTTTTTTTGATAAGTTCACTAAGTTCTTCAAGACGCTCTTTTCCAAGATCTCTGTTTTTTCCAATTTTAGCTGCAAAGTAAGAAATATTTCTCCACTCGTCACCATTAATCATCATTCTTTTTGACATATCAGCCAGGTCATTGTTGTTTAGAACCTCAGAGGCTTGTTGCAGAAAAGACGCATACATAAACCTAAATCCGGCGCCGCCTGTACCTTGATCTTCAAGTAAAACATTAATTTTCATTATTTCATGAGAAAGATGCTCCTGGTCGCGGGCAATTGTCGGCCATTCCTTAACTTTATTTGCAAATTTATAAATACCTTTCACGCCAATAAAAGGCACAGGCAGGCCTATCATATTTCTGCATGCTGTTTTTATTCCTTTTATTATTGGCTTCTTCAGGTCAATTTCTGCAGGTATCTTTTCAGGATAATATAAAAAGCCTTTTGGAGCCATAGTTCCGCCTGCCCACCTGGCTTTCTCCATTAATTCTTCATTAAGTTCAGTAATCTTCGGGAAATAGCTATCACTAATAACATATTTGTCATCCTTTTTCCCAACAATAATAATAAAATGTACATTGATATGTACTCTTTGCCAATCAGGCATATAATCCATATAGAAAAAATCAACCTGTGCAGCAACGGGAATATCTTTACTAATAAGCTCATCTAAAGTTGCAATACCTTTTTCCCGGTTTTTAAATTTAAACTGCTTAAGCTTAATTCCCAGCCTTGAAGCAATGTTTTTCCTGACCTGCCCGGGCCTGCTTCTTACAATTATTGTGGGAAATGGAAAAGCATCACTATCCATATAGCCGAAAAATATCCCGTTAGCTATGCCAAATATCATTGGCTCTGTAATATTTAAACCTCCATAATTAAGCAATGCTGTCAAAGTTCCCGTTTCGCAATGGGCTGCCATTTTATGTTTAAAATCAATAACCTTATTCATTGTAAAATATATTAAGAAAAATATAATTGATTATTAACAATTAACCTTAACCTTAACCTTAACCTTAACCTTAACCTCAACCTCAACCTTTAACCCCTATCCTGAAAAATTCAAAGCAATCATTTTTTGTCTTTAGGTTTTCTATTTTAAGTTGCTTTTTATCATCCTCCTTAACGGTGACAATTTGAAACATCGCACTAAGCGGTACATTAAAAATCTCTGCATATTTTTTAATTTTTGACAAAGATAATTTATTAAAAACTTCAGGTTTAAAGTGCTTCTTAAGCCTTCTCTTAGTAACACCTACCCTTGATGCAAGATCGCCAACACCAATCTCTTGCAGAAGCATATAATAATAAACCGGGCTAATCTTATTATCTGCCAGCTTATCTCTCAAATCCTTCTCTAGGCCTATTTTCTTTTTATAAAAGTCGTCCAGATAGTCGTGAGAAAGTTGAGAACCGCTAACTATCGGGCCATAAGAGCTATCATCTTTTTCAACGTAATAAATAGCTTGTTGAGGCTTAAAGTCAACATATAATTCATTTTCCTTCATTTTTTCGAATGGATTTCGGTAAACAAATACTTAAAAAAAACAAATTTAATGATAATAAACAATTCGTAAATCACGAACAGTAAAATTTAACTATCTGTTCAATAATTTCTCTGCAAATGCTTTTATCTTCTTTTCATCAATTGATGATGTCCTTTTCTCAATCCCGGTTAGATTAAAGATAATAGATTTTTCCACCTCCAATAAATCATTGGGATTAATCTCTCCACCAACACATTTTATATAAACATCGCTTCTAAGCTCAGATGGAAAGATATTTTCGATATAATTATTAAGTCTTGAATCATCCCAGCATAAAACAAAAATTCCCGAAACCTTATTGATTATTTCATCACGGTTTTTTTTAATAAAAGACCTGAAAGCTCTTGTGGTACTCCCTGCATAAACGGGGAAACCCAAAATAATATCGTCAAAGTTCGTGAGTTCAGGTATTTCTTTTTCAACATCAAAGACATTGTTTTCAATATCAAGGAAACGTGCAATATCTTTAGCAACTCTTTTAGTGCTCCCATATTTCGTTGAAAAAAGTACAACTCTGTTCATGGCACAAAATATTTATTACATCAGATTTCAATTAAGCGGATAATCATTTATTATTCCTGGAGAAAGATATTCATATCACACTCTGCAATAACTTCACTATTATAAACTACTTCACCGTGAATAATGGTTGCATTCATTACTTCACTAACTACTTTAACTGTAGTTACAATTTCTTCGCCACATTCGGGCAAGCTATTGACTTTCAGCTTTTTTACAGCACCGATAAATCCCGGCACAACAGCTTTGCCATTTGCTATACATTTATATCCTATGCCGGCAGCAGCAGTTTGAGCAATATTCTCAATAAGCCCGCTTTCTGAGAGTTTATTATCTATCAATAAAGGATTATCCTTCTTTATTGAAAAGCCGGAAACAAGAGATTCTTCATCAGCTTTAAACAGCTTATCGATAAAAACAAAAGGAGGCCTTTGTGGAATATATTTCAGTATTTCTTCTGCAGCAGCGAGCATATTTGTTTATTTTGGTTTACAAATAAATAAAGTATGGCTAACTCCAATATTATCGATAGTTTTTTCAACAAACATACCGGCTTTATCAACCAATTTATACATATCATCTGAATGATACATCTGGCTACATCCGTTAGCTATACAAGTAAAATAAAGAGATGTTGCATGTAAGCTATACATTGCAGCATCATATTTTTGTTTATCCCAGAATGTTTCCAGGATATACAATGCGCCATTTTCATTAAGAGCATCTTTTGCCCTTGAGATTAGATGCAAAATATCCTCCTGAGAAAAACAATCTAAAAACTGGCTCATCCAAACTGCATCATATCCTTTAGGGAATGGTTTAGATGGGTCAAGAAGATTCATTCCATGTCCGTCGATTCTATCTGAAAATCCTTTCTTTTCAATATTCTTATATGCATCATTTAATTGTCCGGGCAAATCAAGAATAGTAACTTTAACATCCGGATCATATTCACAGCACTTAATTGAAAACTTCCCGGTATTTCCTCCAACATCAAGAACTTTGGAAGGTTTATTTCCGAAAACAAGAGGTAAAACTTCAGGGAAAGCTATATCAGAATAATAATGGTCAAAAGCAAACCAGCTTTTTCTGACCTTTTCAGGCAATTTTGAAAGAGCTTCATAAACAGTATCCCATTCTCCAAAAACTTTAAGACCTTCCGGCTTTTCGTTTATAATAGATTCTTCAAGCTCATGAAAACCAAGGTAATTAACATCATTGGTAAAGTCCATATTTACCTTAGTCAGGTCATCATTAAGAATAAACCAACCGGTTTTAGACAAAAAGAACTTATCGTCTTTAACAAAAACCATTTCGAGGCTAATAGCAGCTTCCAGCAAAACTTTAACTCCATATACCGGTACACTGCAATTTTTTGCAACATCTTCAATTGTTAATCCTTGTTTCCTGTTTTTTTCAAGTGTTTCTAAAATGCCTAAATTTCTAAGAGACTTTGCAGCCTGAAACATTATTGGTGCAAAGGCAATTTTTTGAGCATCAAATTTAGCCTGCACTGCTGATTTTTCATCTGATCCGTAATTTTTCATTTGCTTTGTATATTTAATTTTTTTTCCAGAATTGATAATAATTAAACCACTGAAGTGGATACTTTTTGATCATGCTTTCCATGACTTCAATATAATCGTCCATCATGACACTTATTTCATTCCTTCTAGTTTTAAGATTTGCAGGGTATTTGTAATATTTTGGTTCGGTAGCATAGAAATGATAATGAGTAGGTTTTTCTTTCATTGCCGAAACATATATAACAGGGACATTATATTTACTGGCAAGATAAAACGGGCCTGTTGGAAATTTCGCTTTATGGCCCATAAATGTTTTTTCAATATTATTTGTACCCGGCAAAAACCTGTCACCGTGCATTGCAATAATATCTTTTCTTTTTAAGGCTTCAGCTATTTCAAAAAGGTAGGAATTATCATTCTCTTTTATGTAGATTATTTTAATTCTGTACTCCTGCATAACTGACGATAATAATTCCTTAATATACTCTTGTTCACCATCATACATCAGGATATTTATATTTGCATCAATTCTTTCCAGCAGCTTGCCTGCTATTTCCCAATTTCCAATATGGGCGCCAATAAGAACACCGCCGGTTTTTTTATCAGCTATTTCATGAAGATAATGTTCACCTTCAAAATTAAATGTAAATTTTTTTGAAAAACCTGCTGCAATAGCAATTCTAACGAGAAGTACTTGCCCGAATATATAAAAATTACGCCAAATACTCAATTGAGTTTTGGCGGCAGAATAGTTAAGAATTTTCCTGAAATAAAAATAAATACCTTCTTTCTTAATGAACAGATAAAACCATGAAGCAACAAAAAAAAGAACAAAATATGCAACTCTTATATTAAAGTATTTTAATAGAAAAATAAAAATTCTATAACCTAATGTTCCTCCTTTGGTTTTTCCACTCCATGAAGCCATTAATTCTAGTTGAGTTTTTGGTAAATATAATTGTATAGGTCATCGACAGTCCTGACATTGGTTACTTCCTCTCCAACAACTTTAACACCAAACTCTTTTTCAACAATAACAGCAATATCAACAAAATCAAGGCTTTCTATACCAAGGTCATCTTTTAGTAAAGCATTGGGAGATAATTGATCATCTTCAATTTCAAACTCATCAATTAAAAAAGCATTTACCTTGTCAACAATAATTTCTTTTTGCATAACACTGACAGAATTAAAACAATATTTCCAAATTATAAGTGCACAATATTAAACAATGTTTTTAATAATATGTTCATTAATTTTCTTCGCTATATTCTAATAACATTAGGCAATCAATCAAAAACGAACAAAATATGCATGCACTCTAAATACATATATTTCAATCTGCAAAGTTAAGAAAAACTGACAAAAAAAAACAAAATATTATTAAGACAAGAATTTTATAATCTAATTAAACTTAAAGCACTAGGGATATAACAGATGCGTGCTATTTAAGTTTTACAGTATAGGTTAATTGTTAAAACCTGACGCTTAATCCACCACCCCAACCATAGTGATTATTGTAATTGGCCTGGATTGAAAAGTTGTAAACGATTTATCAGACTAAGTTCTCAAATGAAATAATCCATTAAAAACCCACATAAGATCCTTTTTTTTATAATGATTCAATAACCCGCTCAAGTTTTGCCTTAATATCGCCGGCAATTTCTGCAAGTTGTTTATTATCAACAGCCATCATTGAAATTACCGGGTCAACGGCTGCAACTTCCACTTGATTTTCACCTGTTTCCTGTACTATTACATTACAGGGAAGCATTGTGCCAATTTTATCTTCCTGTTGAAGTGCCTTGTATGCATTTGGGGGGTTGCACGCACCCAAAATTTTGTATTTTCTAAAATCAACATCCAGCTTTTCTTTCAACTTCTGTTGAATATCAATTTCGGATAATATACCAAAACCTTCTGTTTTTAATGCTTCTGTAACCAGCGATATCGCTTGATCAAAATTTGCAGCTATTGTTTTACTAATATAGTACTTCATATAAAAATTTTTTAAATGATTGTAATTATTGTGTTTGACTAATCTTATCCGGGAATTATCATTCTATCAGAACCTTGATTTTTATATACAATTCAACACAAAAGCATGCTAATTGTTTGACATAAAGCAAGGAACTACCTTCTTCTTTTTAAGAGACGGGATAAAATTAAACTTCAATATTTTCACACTATACAATCAGGAAAGCACTATCCTTATTATTTTGATTTTTTCGATATCACATCTATCCGGAATACCATGTTTACATTCCCTTTACAAACATTGAACAAGCAATACATAAAGTAAATTTGAATTAATTAACAGAAGGCAAAATTCAGGGTAAGCATTAAAAGATTTAATATTAGTTTTATTAAGAAATTCTATTAACAATAAGAAATTAAAAAATATTATATTTGCACGGCTAATTTGTGTTTAAAATCTTAGCAGACCTTTTAATTTTAAGTGTTATTCTTTTTTAAATTAATTAATTTTCTTCAAACACTTGATTTTGAGAAAATATTACTAAAAATAATAATTCGTGATAAAAGTATCCCCCAAAAAAGATTTTTCTATAGAGGAATTCCAATCTATTGTATTAGACAACAATCAATTTGATATTGAAAAAAACAGTTTGGAACTTGTAGAAAATAGTTACAATTTCCTTGTCGAGTTTTCCAGGGATAAAGTAATTTACGGAATCAACACCGGTTTTGGCCCTATGGCTCAATATATAATTGATGACAAAGACCAGGTTGAGCTTCAATATAATTTAATAAGAAGCCATGCAGCGGGTGTTGGTGAAAAAATTCCTGATTTATATGTTAAAGCTGTTATGTTTGTCAGAATGCTTTCGATAATACAGGGATTTTCGGGTATTCATCCTTCCTGTGTTAAGCTTCTTAAAGAGATGATAAACAAGGAGGTTTATCCCTTTATTCCTGAACATGGTGGTGTTGGTGCCAGTGGCGACCTTGTCCAGTTATCTCATTTATCCCTGAACATGATTGGCGAAGGACAGGTAACATACAAAAACAAGTTAAGGCCTACAAAGGAAGTGTTTGAAGAGCTGAATCTACAGCCTATCAAAGTTGTTTTAAGAGAAGGATTATCCCTGATAAACGGGACTTCGGTTATGACAGGAATCGGGCTTATAAATGTGATTAAATCCAAACATCTTTTAAACTGGTCAATTACAGCTTCTGCATTACTAAACGAAATAGTAGAATCCTTTGATGATTATTTTTCGGAAGAATTAAATGGAGTAAAAAAGCATAACGGACAGTCAAAAGTTGCAAAATATATGAGGGATATACTCTCAAGCAGCAAGATGATTAACCGAAGAGAATCGCATTTTTATAATGATAAATACAAACATAATGGCCACCAGCATATTGTAGACAGGAAGGTGCAGGAATACTATTCTTTAAGGTGCGTTCCCCAGGTTTTAGGGCCTGTTTTGGACACAATTGATAATACAGAAGATGTTTTAATTAACGAAATGAATTCTGTAAGTGACAATCCTATTGTTGACTTAGCAACAAAAAATGTATATCACGGAGGCAATTTCCATGGAGATTATGTTTCGCTTGAAATGGACAAATTAAAATTGGCAATCACAAAATTATCAATGCTGTCAGAACGTCATTTGGCATTTCTATGTAATTCAAAAATAAATGAAAAGCTTCCTCCATTCGTTAATCTGGGGAAATTAGGCTTAAATCTGGGAATGCAAGGGATACAGTTTACTGCTACTTCAACTGTTGCTGAGAATCAAACATTGTCAAATTCCATGTATGTACATAGCATTCCTACTAATAACGACAATCAGGATATTGTAAGTATGGGCACAAATGCTGCAATGATGACTAAACGAGTTATTGACAATGCATTCCAGGTTTTGTCTATTGAACTTATGGCTTTAATTCAGGCTGTTGATTATTTAGACATCTCTGATAAGCTTTCCCCACTAACAAAGAACATTTATAAGAAATTGAGAAAAATATCTCCAAAGTTTGTTGAAGACAAACCAAAATACCAAGAGATTGAACAAATAAGTAATTATTTGTTTAATAACAATATCGAGATACATTAAAAAATATTGCAAAATGACACAATACGCTTTAGTAACAGGAGGATCGAGAGGAATTGGCAAAGCAATAAGCATCAAACTTGCTGCTGATGGTTTTTATGTTCTAATAAACTATAAATCAAGTAAAAAAGAAGCGGAATCAACCTTGGATGAGATACGAAAAAACAATGGCAATGGAGAACTCATTCAATTTGACGTTTCTGATGCAGAGCAAATAAGGTCAATTTTGGGCAAATGGAAAGAAGATAATCCTGAGAAACATATTGAAGTTTTAGTGAACAATGCAGGAATCACCAGGGATAACTTAATGGTATTTATGACTGACGAGGAGTGGAATTCTGTAATAAATACAAATCAACACAGCTTCTTTTATGTAACTAAGCTATTATTGCAGGATATGATTGTTAAGAAAAATGGCAGGATTATAAATATAGTTTCCTTGTCAGGTCAAAAGGGCCAACCCGGGCAGGTTAATTATGCAGCAGCTAAAGGTGCTGTTATAGCTGCTACCAAATCATTAGCACAAGAAGTAGGTAAAAAGAAAGTGACTGTAAATGCAGTTGCCCCCGGTTTTATAAAAACAGATATGACGAACAATTTAGATGAAAATCAGTTAAAACCTTTAATACCTTTAAACAGGTTTGGTGAATCAGAAGAAGTAGCAGAAGTAGTTGCATTTTTAGCTTCAGGCAAAGCTTCATACATCACCGGAGAAGTGATATCAGTTAATGGAGGAATGTACAGTTAATTAAATTTTTTAACTAATTATGAGAAGAGTTGTTATTACAGGAATGGGTATTTATTCCACAATTGGAAAAAACCTCGAAGAAGTAAAAGAATCATTATATATAGGGCGTTCCGGCATTGGCATTGACCCCAGGCGCAAAGAGCTTGGCTTTCGCTCATCACTCACAGGCATTATTGAAAGGCCGGATTTAAAAAAATTATTGTCGCGCCGATCAAGAATAGGCATGGCTGAGCAGGGTGAGTATTCTTACGTGGCTACAATGGAGGCACTGCAAAATGCAAAAATTGATCAGGATTTTCTTAATTCTCACGAAGTAGGCATAATTTACGGAAATGATAGTTCTTCAATTCCTGTTATTAATGCTATTGATATTGTACGAGAAAAGAAAGATACTACTCTGATCGGTTCGGGTTCGATCTTTCAATCCATGAATTCAACGATAACAATGAATCTTTCTGTTATCTTGAAATTAAAAGGTATAAATTTCACCATTAGTGGTGCATGCGCAAGTAGTTCTCATGCTATAGGGCTCGCGTTTTTTCTTATAGGACACGGCCAGCAAGATATTATTATTTGCGGTGGAGGCCAGGAGGTAAATGCTGAATCAATGGGTAGTTTTGATGGTTTAAGTGCTTTCTCCACACGGGAAGCAGAACCTGAAAAGGCATCGAGGCCATTTGACAAAACCCGCGACGGACTTGTACCAAGCGGTGGTGCAGCTACAGTTGTTGTTGAGAGCCTGGAATCTGCTCAAAAAAGAGGTGCTCCCATATTAGGTGAAATAGTAGGCTACGGCTTCTCTTCCAACGGAGATCATATATCTGTTCCTAATGTTGAAGGACCTGTAAATTCTATTGAAAGATGTCTGAAATCTGCTAATCTTAAAGCTAAGGATATTGATTATGTTAACGCCCATGCTACCTCAACTCCTGTTGGCGACGAATTTGAAGGTAAAGCTTTGGATCTGATTTTTGGTGAGAACAAAGTTCCTATCAGCTCTACAAAATCAATGACCGGCCATGAAATGTGGATGGGTGGTGCCAGTGAAATCATTTATTCACTTATAATGATGCAAAACTCATTTATTGCACCTAACATCAATTTTAATGTCCCCGATGATGCTGTAAGAAATCTGAATATTATCCCGGAAACAACTGAACATAAAATCAATAAATTTCTATCAAACTCTTTTGGCTTTGGTGGAACAAATTCTACCTTAATAGTTACCAGGTTTATAAAATAACATCTGTAATAATTGTCTGATATTGAAATTATTAGCTGCAAGCATTATATATATAATTGCCATAATTATAATCTTTCTACTACCAATTGACATAAGCTTAAAGTTTATATTTGGCAGTAGTACTACATTGTTGTTTATTATTATTCTCACATGGGCATCTGTTGATATTAACTCTCAATTCTATCTCAGGACAATATGCAAAAACAAAAGCGACAAAAACAAAGTTGCAATTACTTTTGATGATGGCCCGGATCCTGATAAAACATTGAAGATTCTAAATGTATTAGACAATTATAACGTAAAAGCAACATTTTTTATAATTGGTAAAAAAGCTGAAGAAAATCCGGGATTAGTTAAGCTGATTGCCAAATCAGGCCATCTGATTGGAAATCATTCCTACAGCCATAGCAACGTGTTTCCTCTAAAGAGTACAAAAAGGATACGTAATGAAATTTTGAGAACTCAAGAAATAATCAAAGAAAATACCGGCAAAGAAAATATTTATTTCAGGCCGCCTTTTGGTATAACAAATCCCTTAATTGCATCAGCAGTTAAAAGTTTAAACCTAACAACAATAGGCTGGAGTATACGTTCTTTTGATACAATGAATAAAGAACCTCAAAAGATTATTAACAGAATAAAAAAAAGACTAAGAGGTGGTGATATAATTCTTTTACATGACATTAATTCAACAGAACTTTTAAAAAACCTTTTAGAAGAATTGGATAAAAAAAGGCTTAAAGCTGTCAGGATTGATGAAATTATTAATAATTAAAACATTATTGACACAATTTGATAATTAACAAGCCATATATGAGAAAATTAATTTTTGCATTTACATTAATATTTCTACTAATCAGCAAGCACTCAACTTCTCAGAGCTTTACACAAGTTGAAGATATAAAAGCTTTAGAAATTTTATTACTTGAAACCTCAAAAAAGACTAATTCAATTATTTCAGATTTTATCCAGGAAAAACATCTGGATTTTATTGATGAAAAAATAACATCTAAAGGGAAGTTTTGGTTAAGAGATGAAAACAGTTTAAGGTGGGAATACACTGAGCCATTTAGTCATATCATTATAATTCATGATGGAAAATTCATTACAAAAGATGACAGTGGCAAATTTACAAGTTATGATATTAGCTCAAACCAGGTTTTCAAAGAAGTAAACAACTTAATTGTAAGCTCTGCAAGAGGAGACCTCATGGCCGATGGAAAGTTTGAAGTCACTGCTTTTGAGAGCCAAAACACATATTTACTGAAGCTTATTCCTAAAGACCCCCAGGTTAAACAGGTTATAAGCGAAACCGAGTTATATTTTGACAAGAAAAGCCTTACTGTTTCAAAGGTCATTATGATTGAAAACGAAAAAGATTATACAGTAATTTCATTTGTAAACAGAGAAATAAATGCCCAGATTCCGGATAGCACTTTTGTTACTAATTAGTATAATAGCAATTCTACACTCATGTTCTCCAATTAAAGGATTAAAAAAATCACCTTCGCCGGAAGAGATTTCAATTAATTTACCTTTATTAGAAAACGCTTATAGTACTGCACTATATAAAACAAGCATAAGTATAGGAAAGCATTATCATACAGGAATATTCCTTTTTAAAAAAAACTTAGAAGAGGATGCAACAAATATTGTTTTCTTATCAGAATTTGGCCTTAATCTTCTTGAAATGAAGTATAAAAATGACAATATCGAACTTATAAACTCCCAGGAATTTTTAAAAAATAAAATATTTATCAGCAATTTAAAAAGTTGTATCTTACCGCTATTAATAAACAGGAATAGTGAACGAACTAATAAATTATATACTGATAATAATGATAGCATAAAAGTTATTAAAATTAGACACAATTCAAACCGCTATTATTATTTTTGCAACGAAAACAATTTTGTTAATAAAATTGTTAATCAAAGAGTTCTTAAAGGAGACATAACTATTAAATTAAACTACGATTTAAATAAAGTACCGCAAAACATGGTATTTATTAACGATCGTGTTAAGTTAGAACTTGAAATGGATTTGATTAAACTTAATTAGAATTAATGCTTTATAAAGATTTTTACACATATATTGTTACGCACAAGGCTGAGGGTGAAATAATTGCAGAGATTACTTTCAATAAAGAACATTCTATTTTCAAAGGCCATTTCCCATCAATACCTGTTGTGCCGGGCGTTTGCCAGGTTCAAATCATTAAAGAAATTTTAGAAAAAGAAACTAATAATAACTATATGCTATTGTCTGCCCGGGAAATTAAATTTCTCTCTCTCATTAATCCCAAAAAGGACAATAATCTTACTGTAAAAATTACACACGAAAGTAACGGGGAAGGTACTATGAAAGTCGCGGGACATATTTTCTCTGATGAAACAAACTTTCTAAAATTAAAAAGTGAATATCTTAAAAAAAAAAACACTGACAATTTAGATTTACAGCCTGTAAATTATTGCATAATAATCCCAACCTATAATAATGCCGCCAAACTAAAAGCTGTAATTTATGATGTATTAAACTACACTGACAATATTATAATAGTCAACGATGGCAGCACTGACAACACAACTGAAATCTTAACGGAATTCAATAATTTAAAAGTATTACATCATAAAAAGAACAAGGGAAAAGGGATTGCTTTAAAAAGCGGTTTTTCGGAGGCAATAAAATCCGGATATGAATATGCCATTACAATTGATTCTGACGGGCAGCACCTGGCCAAAGAAATACCCACATTTCTTGAAAAGATAAAAGAGCATCCGGATTCAATAATCATTGGCACCAGGACTTTAAATGACTCCAACATTCCCGGAAAAAGTAGTTTTGCAAACAAATTCTCTAATTTCTGGTATAAATTTCAAACCGGACTAAGCCTAAAAGACACACAAAGTGGCTACAGGCTTTACCCATTGCGTATTTTGGAGAAAATGCGGTTTTTCTCAAGCAAATATGAATATGAACTTGAAGTTATTGTAAGGGCTTCCTGGAAGGGGATTAAAATTGAAACAATTCCTATAGATGTATATTATCCGCCAAAAGAAGAAAGGATTACACACTTCAGGCCTTTTAAGGATTTCCTAAGGATAAGCATTCTTAATTTCATCTTTACATTTTTAGCCATTTTATACTACAAGCCAAGAAACCTCATCCGCAAGTTCAGAAAAAGGAAGCTAAAGCAAATAATCAAAGAAGACATTCTTTGCAGTAAAACACCAAATCATATAATTGCTATTTCAATTGGATTTGGCGTTTTCATGGGAATAACGCCTATCTGGGGATATCAGTTGGCCATAGGATTATTGCTGGCTCATTTTCTTAAGCTAAAGAAAGCAGTAGTATTCTTAGCTGCAAATATAAGCCTTCCGCCGCTAATGCCATTTATATTATATTTAAGCTATGTTACCGGCAGTTATGTGCTGGGCCATGGATCCTGGAATGTAGATATTGAAATGAATCTTACAGGATTAAAAGAAAATCTTTTGCAATATCTGGTTGGAAGTATGGTCTTTGCAACTTTAGCAGGCTTAGCAGCCGGTTTACTAACATACGTTTTATTGCCGTTATTAAAAAGCAAAGAAAAAAATGAATAATATCTTTGTTAATATACATCATGTTATTTCTAAATGGAAAGTATTTTCATCAATATTATTTATAGCAATATTGCTGGTTGCTGCATTTTTTGTTTATAAACTAGAACTTGAAGAAGACGTATCTGCAATAATTCCCCGTGATGAAAGGATAACGAAGATAAATGATGTAATTTCACAATCAGAATTCGCCGACAGGCTAATCTTTATGTTTTCGTTTTATGATAATGAAAAGACTGAGCCTGATACACTTATAAAAGCAGCAGATTATTTATCTAATGAGCTCATAAAAGACTCAACACATATAAAATCCATCAGGGCCAGTATTGAAAATGAATCCTATTTTCATATTTATGATTTTATCTATAACAATCTTCCACTGTTTCTTTCTGATGATGATTATGATGAAATATCCAAAAGGATTAAGCCAGGAGAAATTAACAAAACACTGCAAAGCAATTTCAAAACACTGATTTCACCGGTTGGATTTGCAACTAAAGATTTTGTAAAAAAAGACCCTCTGCACTTAACGCCAATAGCATTAAAAAAACTTGAAAATTTTCAACTGGATGAAAATTTTCATATTTATAACTCAAGTATATTCACAAAGGACAATAAAAATTTGCTGGTATTCCTGGATCCGGCCTATCCTTCATCCAATACAAAAGAGAACAAGCACTTAATTAATTTCATTGATAAAACTCTTGAGTCATTCAATAAAAAACACCCGGCAATTCACGTACAATATTACGGAGGAACAGCTGTGGCTGTTGCAAATGCATCAAGAATCAAGAATGATATTATATTAACTGTTTCAATAGCACTAATTATACTGGCATTCTTCTTCCTCTTTATTTTTAGAAAAATAAGATACATAATATTGTTATTTACGCCCATACTCTTTGGAGCAATAATATCAGTTGCTATCTTAGTTATAATAGAAGGAACAATATCGGCAATGGCATTAGGTGTAGGTGCAGTATTAATAGGCATTTCCCTTGATTACTCATTGCATGCATTTACTCACTTTAGAAGCAGCAATTCTGTAAAACACACTTTGAAAAACATATCAAAACCGGTTATGCTTAGTAGTATTTCTACAGCATTAGCGTTTTTATGTTTGTTTATTATAAAGTCACAAGCACTTAACCAACTGGGATTATTTGCCGCAATTGCTATAATTGTTACTGCATTAATAGTACTTATTGTTCTTCCGTTCTTCCTAAAATCTCCCAATAATAAAAAATCAACAAACTATAATTACACATTTTTTGATAAAATATCTCAATATAAATTCAATAAAAACAAATACCTGATAATAGCAATAATTGTTTTATCCGGCCTGTTCATATACACCTCAGGAATGCTCAGTTTTAACAGCGACCTCACAAGCTTAAACTACCAGCCTGACAAATTAGAAAAAGCCGAAAAGAAACTAAAAGACATCAGTTCCGAAGCTCTTAGCGCTGTCTATTTAGTCACCCAGGATACCAGTTTAAATAAGGCTTTGCTAAAAACCGAAAAGAATTTAAACATATTAAATGAACTGAAAAAAGAAGAAGTTATATCAGATATAAGCACTGCAGCAGACCTGATTTTTTCAAAAGAAGCCCAAAAGCAAAAAATTAAAAAATGGAATTCATTCTGGGATAAAGAAACCAAGAAAGAATTACAGGAAAATTTACTTCAATCAGGAAAAGAATATCGATTTAACATTAATGCATTTTCCTCATTCTTTAATTTGCTTGATAAAGAATTTGAGGCCTTGCCAACTGACAGCTTCCGGGTTCTAAAAAAGAATTTTCTTGAAAATTACATTAGTGAAAATGAAGATATAAACTCTGTAATAACAATTGTAAAGGTTAGCCGGGACAACAAAGAACAACTATTTGACAACTTTAAGCATGATGAGGAAACAATAGTATTTGACAACCAGTATTTTATTAATCAATTTCTTGAGGTTCTTAAAGAAGACTTCCGATGGCTTGTTACTCTATCGATGATATTGATATTCAGTATCTTACTTTTAGCATACGGAAGAATAGAAATTGCAATAATAGCTTTTCTTCCTATTCTTATAAGCTGGATATGGACAATCGGGTTAATGGGCTTGCTTGGCCTTGAATTCAATATTTTTAATATTATCATTACAACTTTTGTATTTGGACTTGGAATTGATTACAGTATTTTTATAATGAGCGGGCTAATAAACAACCACAAATATGGTAATGTTCCACTAGCTCCATTTAAGCTATCTGTCTTATTATCAGCCATAACTACAATAACAAGTTTTGGAGTGCTGATATTTGCCCAGCACCCTGTTTTAAAATCAATAGCATTTGTTTCAATACTGGGCATTACGTCTGTTGTAATAATTACATACACTTTGTTGCCACTATTTTTCTCATACATAGTAAACAACAAAAAGCAACCCAGGATTGAGCCAGTTACATTATATAACCTGACAGTTTCACTTAATGCACTGATAGTTTATTTACTTGGGGTATTATTAATGGCATTGTTTTTCCCTGTTATATTGTTGTTGCCAATTAAAAAAAGGCACAAAAAAGTTATTGTGCATAATATCATAAAAGGATTTTCAAAATTCATAACATCCGTTAATCATGGTGTAAGAACAAAGTATATAGATAAATATAAGCTTGATTTTTCAAAGCCATCAGTAATTATTTCAAATCATCAGTCATTTCTTGATTTAATGTTTTTGCTCGGGCTTAATCCAAAGATTATCGCATTCACAAATTCCTGGGTTTACAACAGCCCTTTCTTTGGTTATTTTATCAGGTTTGCTGACTTCTACCCTGCTTTTAAAGGCCTTGACCATGACTTTGAAGCTCTAAAAAACAAAATTAAGCAAGGATACTCTGTATTGATTTTTCCGGAAGGAACAAGGACAGAAGACGGAGAAATAAAACGTTTCCACCAGGGCGCGCTATATGTGGCAGACAAATTAAATATTGATATACAGCCGGTTATGATACATGGCTTGTATCATGTAATGCCAAAAATTGAATTCTTTTTAAAAGCAGGCCGTGTACATATAAAAGTACTGGACAAAATAAAAGTCCGCAGCGTCAGTACAGAAAAAGGAGAAACATATAAAGAACAAGCCAAAGAATTGAAAAGTTTATATAGAAAAGAATACGATAATTTTAGAGAAAAAATAGAAACACCTAAATATTTTGCACGAAGATTAATTGCCCAGTACATTTATAAAGGTCCAATATTAGAATGGTATGTAAGAACAAAATTAAAAGCTGAGAAATATTATACATTCTACAACAATATAATTCCCAAAAAAGCAACAATAACAGATATTGGATGCGGATATGGCTATTTAGCTTATATGTTGCATTGCACATCCGATGACAGAATTATTACCGGCCTTGATTATGATGAAGAAAAAATTGCTATAGCAAATAATATTTCTGCAAAAACTAATAACTTAAAATTTCAACTAAAAGACATTACAGAAGGAGGTATTCCACCTTCCGACGTTTACATCTTAAACGATGTATTGCATTATCTCCCTCATGAGCTGAGATTAAAGCTATTGTTGGAATGCAGTAAAATGATTAACAATAAAGGCATGATTATTATCAGGGATGCTGATACGGATATAAAAAACAGGACATTCTTTACTAAATTTACTGAAGTTCAAAGCACACAAATAGTAAGGTTCAATAAAAAGAAGTATAAACTCTCATTTTTCCCAAGTAAAGAGATTGAAAATTTTGCACTTAATAATGGATTTACGTTTGAGAGATTTGACAATTCAAAACTCACATCAAACATCACATATATATTAAGAAAGGAATAATAATGAACAATTACGATGTTGTAATTATAGGCGGTGGATTAGGAGGGCTACTTTGCGGTAATATTCTTAGCAAAGAGGGTTTTAAAGTATGTGTGATAGAAAAAAACAAAAAGATAGGCGGCTGCATTCAATCATTCTCTAAAAATAAAACAATATTTAACACAGGATTAAACTATACTGAAAGCTTAGGTGAAGGAGAAGTTCTGAATCAATACTTTAAATTTTTTGATATTATTGACAGGATAAAAATAAAAAGGCTTGACATTAATCATTTTGACAAGATAAGTTTTAATGGAGATAGTACAGAATATCCTTTTGCCCAGGGTTATGACAATTTTGTAAATTCACTGGCTGATTATTTCCCAAAGGAAAAACAAAATTTAAAAAGATACATCAGTGAAATGGAAGCAGTTTGCAATCAATTTCCTTTATATACACTCGATGGAGATCTTTCAGCCAAAGACAATAAGCATTTAAATATTGGTGCATATAACTTTTTAAAGTCTATCACTGATGACAATAAACTCAGGGAGGTGCTAAGCGGCATGAATTCATTGTATGCAGGTGTCAGAGATAAAACGCCACTATATATACATGCACTGATAAACTATTCATTCATCAGAAGTTCGTGGAGGTTCATTGATGGCAGCTCGCAACTCGCAGCAAGAATAGCAGATGTCATTAAAGAAAACGGCGGCAAAATATTCAGATCAACCACAGTAACAGGCATTTGCGGCGAGAACAACAGTGTTGACTATGTTGTTTTAGACAATGGCGAAAAAATATTTGCAAAGAAATTCATATCAAACATCCATCCTGCAAATACACTTAAACTAGTACATCCTGCCTTGATAAAAAAAGCATTTTTCAAGCGTATCAAATCTTTAGAAAATACAATTGGAATGTTTAGCCTTTACATGGTTATGAAAAAGGAAAGCTTTCCATACCTGAATTACAACCATCATCATTTTGCGAAAGTAAACACATGGACAACAGATTATGATGAGAAATTATGGCCGGAGCATTACATGCTTTACACACCGGCTACATCCAGGTCGGAAAAATGGACAGACGGAATTATCGCTTTAACATATATGAAATATGATGAAGTGAAAAAATGGGAAAATACCAGAATTGAAAACAGGGGCGATGAATATCTTGAGTTTAAAGAGAAAAAAGCACAGAAGCTTTTTGAAGCTATAGAAAAGAAATTCCCCGGAATAAGAAAAAACGTAAAACATTATTATACCTCAACACCTCTCACATATAAGGAATACACAGCAACACCGGAAGGATCATCATATGGTATATTAAAGGATTACAACAACACATTAACAGGCATAATAACACCCAAATCGAGAATTAATAATTTATATTTCACAGGGCAAAATTTAAATATGCATGGAATATTAGGTGTCTCAATAAGTGCAGCATTGACATGCTCTGAATTAATCGGATTTGATTATTTGTACAATAAAATCAGAAAAGCATGAAAGACATGTATAAATATGACATTGTAATAATTGGTGCCGGGCTGGGTGGATTGCTCTGCGGAATTATTCTGGCCAAACATGGTTACTCCGTTTGCATTCTTGAACAACATTCTCAAATTGGTGGAAACATACAAACTTTTACCAGGAAAGGCTGCACTTTTACTACAGGAATGCATTATATAGGCTCACTTGATAAGGGTCAGATATTATACAAGCTTTTCAAATACCTTGGAATATTAGATAAAATCATCGTTAAAAAACTTGATAATTGTTTTGAAAAAATACTAATTGAAGATGATGAATACTGTTATGAGATGGGCAATGAAAACTTTAAGAACCGTCTTATATCTTATTTTCCAAATGAAAAAACTGCCATTGAAAAATACGTGAACGAAATTGACAGCATTTGGAACAAGGTTAAAATAATTAACCTTAGAGAAGTTTCAGATACTGAAGTTTTCAAGGGCGGTTTTGAACAAATCGGGGCATATTCTTTTATTGATTCGCTTACTGATAACTATAAACTTAAAGGATTACTTGCTGCAACCAATGGGCTTTATGCCGGAGTAAAAGACAAAACACCATTGTACACTCATGCTATTATTAACAAATTTTTCATTAATAGTGCGTGGAAGCTTGATGAAAGAAATATAAACTTCGCTTCAGCATTGCAAAATATTTTCGAAAGCCTGGGAGGAGAAATTCTTACTGGTACTAAAGTAGAAAAAATTATCTGTCGCGATAAGCAAGCTGTTGCAGCACTTACATCACAAGGAAATAAAATTACAGCAAAATCATTTATTTCTAACATACATCCAACACTTACAAACAGCCTTATTGAACCCGGAATACTAAGAAAAGCATATATAAACAGAATTAACGCAATAGAAAACTCAATATCTCCTTTTAGTATATATATTGTACTGAAAAAGAAATCTTTTAAACATATTAACTCCAACGTTTACTATTCAAAAACCTATGATGACGTTTGGGGAATTGATAATTATAATACTGACAGATGGCCCCAGGGCTTTATTTTTTACACAACACCATGCAAGCAACATCCGGGTTATGCCGAGAGCGCAACTATTATTACTTTTATGAAGTTTGAAGAAGTGAAAAAATGGGATAATACAAGGATAGGCAAAAGAGGTGATGATTACCTGGATTTTAAAGCAAAAAAAGCAGAAAAATTATTACATATTTTAAATGAAAAAATACCCGGCATAAAGCAAAGCATTGACAGCTTTTATACATCAACGCCTTTGACTTTCAAAGATTACACAGGCTCGCCCGGTGGCTCTATGTATGGCTTAATAAAAGATTATAAAGACCCATTAAGTACTTTTGTATCTCATAACACACGCGTGCCAAATTTATTTTTAACCGGACAAAATGTAAACTTACATGGCATGCTTGGTGTGTCAATTAGCTCATTAATAACTTGTTCCGGCTTTGTTGATATTAACAAACTTATAAACGAAATAAAAGATGAATAAACCCTTGTATAAAAAAACTTATTTTAAAATTGCAGCAATACTTTTAATTTTAATCATTTTAACACCCATGGCATACTTTAGCATACTAAAAAGATTTTACCCTCCCAAGGTTGAAGACAAATCTGCACTGTTGTTGGAAAGGGAAAAAATAACTGATAGCATATTTGTATGTAAAGACAGTTGGTTGAAACAAAACAAATATGACCTTTGGGAAATGTACCTGGAAGGCAGCCCTTTTGATATGGGGGCAAAAAACGGAATTTTAACAAAAGAATTATCCGAATACCAGGAAAAGGCTTTTATGGAGCAAATACGCGTCATGGTACCTTCTGAATCATATTTGAAGTTTCTAAAATATTTTATTGGTTGGTTCAACAGGGATATGGCACTGCACGTACCCCTGGAATATCAAAAAGAAATTTATGGTGTATCACAGAGTGCTTCTCCGGAATTCAACTTTGTTTCAAAGCCTTATCACAGATTTTTAAATTATCATGCTGCACATGACATTGGCCACGCTCTTCAAAATATGAATATGGTTTACTGTACTGCCTTTGGAGTTAAAAATGAAAGATCTGCTGATGAAACAATGGTAATAGGTAGGAATTTTGATTTATATATTGGAGATAAATTTGCAGATAATAAAATTGTAACATTTATTAATCCTGAAAATGGATATAAACTCAGCACAATAAGCTGGGCAGGAATGATAGGCGCCATATCCGGCATGAACGAAAAAGGCTTAACAATATGTTACAACTCAGCAAAGTCTGATATACCAAAGTCAGCAAAGATCCCTGTATCTATACTTGCAAGGAAAATTCTTCAGTATGCATCCACTATAGATGAAGCCTACGAAATTGCCCGCAGCCATAAAACTTTTGTGTCGGGTTCTTTTCTTATTGGTTCAGCTTCAGAAAACAGAATGGTAGTAATTGAAAAAACCAAGAGAGAAATAGATATGTTTGAAACAGGTACTGATGAGATCATTCTCACAAACCATTACCAGGGAGAAAAACTAAAAGACAGGGACCTGAATATTCAAAATATTGAAGAAAGTTCATCTTTATACAGATGGGAAAGAACAAAGGAATTACTTGACAGGCAAGAGAAACATGATATAAGAACTTTCGCGGAAATACTCAGAGACAGAAAAGGAAAAAATGATGAAGATATCGGCATGGGAAATGAGAAAGCACTTAACCAGCTTATTGCACATCATTCAATTATTTTTAAACCCCAGGAATTAAAATTCTGGATTTCAAGCAATCCATTTCAACTTGGAAGCTATGTAGCCTATGATTTGAATAAAGTTTTTGCAGATACATTTGACATTAAAACAGACCTTATTACTGAATTATATAATGAAGACCTCAATATTCCTGAGGATGAATTTATCCACACAGAAGAATATCAAAACTTTTTAAAATATAAGGAAGAGACAAAAAGATTTGAAGATCTGCTAAAAGCCAAAAAGCATAAAGAAATAAAGGAAGAAGAAATTATAGATTACTTAAAACTAAATCCTGAGTTTTATAATACATGGGTGGTTTCCGGCAATTATTATAAAAGCACGGGACAAAAAGACAAAGCAATTGAGCATTACGAAACCGCCCTGTCAAAAGAAATTCCATGGCAATCAGAAAAAGAAAAAATTGCTAAAATTTTAAAAAAAATCAAAAAGTAATACTTTTGTAAAGAATGGAAACAAGTGTAGCGGATTAATGATTTAATAAATATATAAATATGTTTGTACCTGATTTTGAAGTTGGCAAACTTCCTGCTAAAGAAATAAAAGAATACCAGGAAAAAGAGCTTGCAAAAGTCTTAAAATATACCTCCATAAACTCACTATATTATAAAGACTTATTCCAAAAACATAAAATAAATATTTCTAAAATAAAAACCATTGAAGATCTCAAGAATATTCCTTGCACTACAAAGGAAGATTTACAGACAAGGAATATGGATTTTTTATGTGTGTCAAAAGATGAAGTTGTAGATTATATAACAACTTCCGGCACACTGGGAAATCCTGTGACATTTGCTGCCACAGAGAAAGACCTTCAGCGTCTGGCTTTTAATGAATATTTGTCATTTGTTTGTGCTAATGGTACACCTGCAGACATTTACCACTTAATGATTACGATAGACCGGCGGTTTATGGCCGGCTTAGCATATTTCCTCGGACTCAGAAGGCTTGGTGCCGGAATTGTTAGAGTAGGCCCCGGAAATCCTGAACTGCAATTCGACACAATAAAAAGAATTTCACCTACATACATTATTACCATACCCTCTTTCATTCTAACTTTAATAGAATATGCTGAAGAGAATAATATCGATTTTAAAAACACATCTGTAAAGGCTGCAGTATGTATAGGAGAGCCATTGCGCGACAATAACTTCAAGCTGAATAAGCTGGGGCAAAACATAAAGTCAAAATGGGATATTCAGCTGTATTCAACTTATGCATCAACAGAAATGGGTGCTGCCTTTACAGAATGCAAGCATGGCGTCGGGGGTCACCATCACCCGGAAATGCTTATTGCCGAATTTTTAGACGAGGACAACAATCACGTCAAAGAAGGAGAGCTTGGTGAAGTTACAATTACAAATCTTGGAGTTGAAGGCATGCCTCTTATCCGTTTTAGAACAGGTGATATTTGCACTTATTACACAGAGCCCTGCAAATGCGGCAGAAATTCATTACGAATAGGGCCCGTTGTTGGCAGAAAAAATCAAATGATAAAGTATAAAGGAACTACGCTATTTCCATCAGCTCTGTTTGAAATTCTTAATGAGATACCTGATGTGAAAAATTATATCGTAGAAGTTTCTACAAATAATGTTGAAAATGATGATATAATTGTCAAAATTGGAAGCAATGTGTCTGGTGACTTGTTTAAAAAAACTATAAAAGACCATTTCAGGGCAAAGTTAAGAGTTGCACCGGAAATTCATTTCTCAACTCCAAAAGAGATTCAAAAACTGCAATTCCCTGAATCAAGCAGAAAACCGATTACTTTTATTGACAAAAGAAATAAATAAGATTAGAGAAGTATTATCCCGGCTTTCTTTTCTATTAAAAACATAGCAGCCTGAAAAAGAGCCTGCAAGCTTCAGGAGTTTATGCTACTTTTTAAGTATTATACGAAAAGTCGTGCCTTTATTTATAGATGAATCTTTTACAAACAACTTCCCTTTATGATAATTTTCTATTATCCTCTTGCTCAAAGACAAGCCTAAGCCCCATCCCCTCTTTTTGCTGGTATAACCGGGATTAAAAACTAATTTAAAGTTTGATTTTAACATGCCTTTACCGGTATCGCTTATGTCAATTTTAGCATGTTTATCATCCTGGCCAACGGAAATAGTAATAGTTCCGGCACCTTCCATGGCATCAACAGCATTTTTTATAATATTCTCCACTACCCATTCAAAAAGATTATTATTTAAATGAGCCATTATTTCTGTTTGTCTTGACGGATATATTTTGAAGTTGATTTTTTTGGAAGTGCGAGTCTTCATATAATCAACGACTTCATAAATAAGTTCTACCACATTAACAAAGACTAATTTGGGAGGAGAACCTATTTTTGAAAATCTCTCTGTGATGTTTTCCAGCCTTTTAACATCTTTAGTAATTTCCTTAATCGTTTTCTCATCAACATTTTTCATTTTGAGAATTTCTATCCAGGCAATAAGTGACGACAGTGGTGTTCCAAGCTGATGTGCAGTTTCTTTAGACATCCCGACCCATACCTGGTTCTGCTCTGCATTTCTGGCTGTACTGAATAACAGGTAAGCTATTACCAGGAATATCGCTATAACCAGTAACTGCGCCGGAGGATAATATCTTAATTGTGTTAGTAAAAATGAATTTGTATAAAAAACATAACAGTTTCCATGGCCCGGTATATCGATTAAAATTGCAGGATTTTTACCTGACATTTTTTCGATGACTTTTTTTGTATTAGGAGTATCAAAAAAATAAACATCGTCAATATTTCCATGCGCAATTATCTTTGTTTGTGCACTATCAGTAATTATAACGGGCACATTTGCAGAATTAATAACTACTTCTGAAATAAAAGATTCAATTAAGTCATCCAGCACAGCTCTTAATTCTGTAAACAATCTTGAATCCTGGTAATAAATATATTCAGTCTTATTATCTACAGTAAATGGGATTGGGTTATAATCAGAAAATAAACTTTTAAGTTCACCTTCAAACTTTTTGTAATCACTATATTTTTTATCCAGATTCATACTGGTTATTACATTATTGTTTTCATCAACTAATACAACCGGTATCGTTGTATTTCCCAGTACTATTTCTGAATAAAAAGTAATATCCTCATCAAGTTCGGCTTCAAATATTTTCCTGTAAGCTGCAGCCCATATCTGCACTCTGTTTTTCTCTTCTTCTTTAATTTCATTAAAAAACTCTTCGGTATATTTAACCAGGCTGGCGCGTTTTTGGACTGCATCTGCCCACAAAGCCACCTTTTTCCTCTCTTCCCTGGCTATCTTAGTTACAATAATATTTGTGTACCACAAAGAAGCAATTATAATAACAGCAGCAAAACCCAACAAGAAGTACTTCCATCGCTGTTTGCGTGAATATACACTAAATGAAAATCTCATATATTAACTAAAGTTTAATCTTATTCTATAACGGGAAACATCAATATAAATTACAATATCACACTCTAATGCCTAGAATAACAATATCGTCAATTTGCTCATTATCTTTTCTCCATTCATTATAAGTTTTTTCCAGCAATGAAAATTGTTTATCCACAGGCTCTTTATAAATATCCAAAAGCAGATTATTAAACCTGGTTGTTGTATATCTTCGGTTTGTTAGGCTGCTTATTTGATCGATATAGCCATCAGAAAACATATATATCATATCACCCGGCAATAACTTAACTTTATGATTAGTAAATTCCTTTTCGGATGGTGTAAGCGACACTGATTGAGAATCTCCTTTAACCTGAATAAAAACATTATTATCATTTTCTTTAACAATTACTTTTCCTGAATTTTCTATATTTTCAGCTTTCTGATTTTGTCTGAAAATGTATAAAGGATTTTTAGCCCCGGCATAATGCGCTTGCATCTTTTCTTTATCAAAAAACAAAACACTCATATCCATTCCGTCATTAGCTTTATCTTCTTGCTTTTTCTGGAATAAGGAAGTTTTTATTTCCTGCCTTAATATATTTAATATATCGGCGGCTGTATTAACATCTTCTCTTCTTGCAATCTCATTTAAGAAAGCAATTCCCAACATACTCATAAATGCACCCGGCACACCATGTCCGGTACAGTCGGCCGTAACAACAACCACATAGTTTTTAATTTTTTTAACCCAGTAAAAATCACCACTAACGATATCTCTGGGTTTATAATAAATCAAATGCTCAGGCAAGAGTTCGGAAATAACCTCTGTTGTTGGGAGCAGGGCAGATTGTATCAACTGAGCGTAATTAATACTGTCAGTTATTCTTTGATGACTGGCTTCTATCATCTCTTTTTGTCTGATAACAAAGTCCCGTTGGGTGGTAATTTCATCCCGCTGAGCTTTTATCTCTTCATTTTTTTGATTTATTTCTACATTTTGCTCTGATAGTAAAATATTCGCTTTTTTCTTGGCTCTGTATTGCATGAATAAGAGAATTGAAAATCCTATAACCAGGACAATGCCAATTAACAATGAATTATTTAACTGCTTTTGTCTTGACACTTCTTCTTTTTGCCTTGCTATTTCAGATTCTTTAAGAGCCTGGTCTTTCAGCAAATTATCAATTTCCAACTGTTTCTTCTCAGTTTGAAACCTGGCTTCCATTTCTGATATTGTTTTTGTTTTCTCTTCATTAAATATACTATCGGATAAGTCATAGCTATCCTTTGAATAATTAAGAGCAGCCTCATAATTACCCAGATTCTCATTTGCTTTTAACAACAATAAGGCTGCCTTCAATTGAGTATTTAGCAAACCTCTTTCTTTTGACACTGTATATGCTTTATCTGCATATTCTATAGCATTATAATTTTTGCCTAAAGACAAATAATTTTTAGCAATAGCATTCTCTGCCCCTAAAATACCTGTAATGTTACTTGTCTTTTCAAAGATATCCAGTGCTTTTTTATTATAATCCAAAGCCTTTTCAAAGTTTCCCTGCACGTCATAAACACTACCTAAGCGAAAATAGCCATGTGCTATTCCGGACATATCTTTAAGCTCTTCAGCAAGTTCCAGTGCTGTAGAATAATATTTCAAAGCATCATCAAGTTCTACTTCTTGTTCTTTTACAACTCCCATTACCATCAGGGAATTTATCATACCTTTTTTATCTCCTATTTCCTCCCTAATCTCAAGGGCTTTTTCAAAATACTCTATTGCATTACTAAAATTTTTCAAATGATAATGTACTACTCCAATATTATAATAACCTGTTCCGGAACGTATCTGATCGCCAATCTTTTCAAAAAGCTTCAAGGCTTTATGATAATAATCGAGAGCCTGGTCATAATTTCCCTGTATATGAAAAACATTACCGATATTATTATAAACGGCGGCTATTCTATCCACTTCATTTATCTTTTCGTAAGCATCTGCTGCCAGCAGGTTATATTCCATAGCTTTATCCAGCTCACCCATATACCTGTATATATTTCCTAAATGCAAATAACAAAGTCCAAAAAGCATATCATCATCACCTATCTTCTCGGCATTAGCAAGGCCTTTTTTGTAGTAATCCAGGGCTTCATTATACTGGCCCAACATTCGATAACTGTTGCCGTAATTATTATAAGCAAAAACTTTTTCACTTACTGCTATTTTAAAGATCCGGCTATTATCAGATTGTTCCAGATAATCAAGAATAAGCAGTGCACTATCCAATATTTCTAAAGCTTCCTGGGGATTGCTATTATTTGTAATTACGATATATGCTTTTCGTATATTGGCCCTGGCTTTCAAGGCCTTTCCCATTTCTGTTTCATTTCCTGCCAATAATGTTTCAGCGCGGTTATAATAAAAAAAAGCAGAGTCAGGATTTGAATCAATAAGCTTAATCCCTATATCGATGTTTAGCCTGGCCAAAACAGTATCTTCATCCGCTTTTTGAAGCTCAAGCCGTAAGCTGTCAATTTCGTTATTCTCCATAGAATAAAGTATGCCTGACAGCATAAATGCAATTACAATTAGAAAAATTCTTATCATAGTTGATAGTTTAGAAAAGTTATTATATAAACAAGCCTGCTTAAACAATTTAAAAACAGCTTTCTGAGCAATAAATATACAACAAAAAATACATATTTTAAAGAGCACAGAAGAAATTATTATAAAAATGATTTCTTATAATTAAGGTATATTCATGAATTTATGAGATTGCAGAGAAGTGCACCAATTGGGATTATTTTTAACATAATCAATAATTTCAGGCATTATGGTTTTGTATTTACTCCACTCCGCTTGAAGAAACAACACACATTTTTCTTTCACTAGTTTTGCATTCTTTTCAGCCCAGGCAAAATCCGATTTATCCTGAATCACAACCTTTAGTTCGTCAGCCATTAATAACATATCTTTGGTAGGCGGCATATTTGGTTTTGGAGAAATACAAATCCAATCAAATCGGCCGGACAAGGGATAAGCACCGGAAGTTTCAATAAATATTTTAGCACCTCCTTTTTTCAGTCCATCACACAAAAGATCGAGGTTGTAAAGCAGAGGCTCTCCACCTGTAATAACAATAGCTTTAGCAGGATAATCCAACGCCCTCTTTATTATCTCTTCGGTTTTAATTAAAGGGTGTATGCTAGCATTCCAGGACTCTTTAACATCACACCATCTACAACCAATATCACATCCTCCTATACGCAGAAAGTAAGCGGGCTTGCCTGTGTTATAGCCTTCTCCCTGTATGGAATAAAACTCTTCCATAACAGGAAGGAGCCTCCCTCTATCGAGATTTTCCTTTTGTGCTGTGCTTAGGTTAGAAAGTCGGTATTGAGTCAAAATCAGCTATATATTTCTTTCTTGTATGCTTTTAAAGTATTCATCAAAAGAGATACTATTGTCATTGGGCCAACCCCACCCGGAACAGGAGTAATTTTTGAAGCCTTTTTAGACACTTCATCAAAATTAACGTCTCCAATTAATCTGAAACCCGACTTTGTTTTATCAGATTTCACTCTATGAATTCCGACATCAATAACAACAGCGTCTTTTTTCACCATATCTCCGGTGACAAATTCTGGTTTGCCTATTGCAACGACAAGTATATCGGCAGAAGAGGTTATCTCTTTTAAATTTTTTGTCCTGGAGTGACAAACGGTAACAGTAGCATTTCCATTCTCATTATTTAAGGACAACAAAATACTGACAGGCCTTCCTACTATATTGCTTCTGCCAAGCACTACGCAATTTTTGCCATTCGTTTCAACGCCTGATCTTTTAATCAGCTCTACAATACCAAATGGAGTTGCAGATACATATGATGGTAATCCTATGGACATTCTACCAACATTAACAGGGTGAAAACCATCAACATCTTTTTCCGGATTTATAGATTGGATGATTTTATTTTCATTAATATGAGAAGGCAGCGGCAGTTGGACTATAAAGCCGTCGATCTCATCATCATTATTTAAAAAACCAACTGTTTCAAGTAATTCTTCTTCAGTTGTATCTTCAGGCAATCTATAAACAGAAGAATCAAAGCCAACCTGCTTGCAGGCTTTTTCTTTTGAGGCGACATAGGTTTCACTAGCCGGGTCGTTACCGACCAAAATAGCGGCAAGATGAGGGTTTTTATCATTATTATCCCTGATCTTTTGTACTTCTTTAGTAATCTCTTCCTTTATATCGTTAGCAATTTTTTTACCATCAATTAACTCCATCGGACTTTCATTAAAAAATTATACAATCTTATTATTTTTTCATTCCTGACATTGCATTCATAATATTTTTCATTTTGCCACCGCCACCGGACATCATCTTCATCATTTTACGAGTATCTTCAAACTGCTTCATCAGTCTGTTAACTTCCTGTATAGATGTACCACTGCCTGTTGCAATTCTTTTTCTGCGGCTGCCATTAATGACAGAAGGATTTGTTCTTTCGTATGGGGTCATTGAATGAATGATTGCTTCAATACTTTTAAAGGCATCATCATCAACATCAACATTTTTAAGAGCTTTGCCCATGCCCGGTATCATTCCCATCAGGTCTTTAACATTACCCATTTTCTTAATTTGCTGAAGCTGTGATAAAAAGTCATCAAAGCCAAATTGGTTTTTTGCAAGTTTTTTCTGCAGTTTCCTGGCTTCTTCATCATCATATTGCTCCTGGGCCTTTTCAACAAGAGATACGATATCACCCATTCCAAGAATCCTATCGGCCATACGTTTGGGATGGAATAAGTCAATAGCATCAATTTTTTCTCCAATACCAACAAATTTAATTGGCTTATCAACCACAGCCCTTATTGTTAAAGCAGCACCACCCCTTGTATCACCATCAAGTTTTGTTAATACAACGCCATCATAATCCAGCTTTTCATTAAATGCTTTTGCAGTATTAACAGCATCCTGTCCGGTCATTGCATCAACAACAAATAATATTTCGTGCGGGTTTAAAGCCTTCTTCAGATTATGAATCTCAGTCATCATCTGCTCATCAATGGCCAAACGGCCGGCAGTATCAACAATTACAACCTGGTGGCCCATGTTTTTGGCATGAGAAACAGCCTTTTTTGCTATATCTACCGGATTCTTAGAATCATCAATTGTAAAAACTTCAGTATCTATTTGCTCGCCTAAAACTTTAAGCTGCTCAATAGCAGCGGGGCGATACACGTCACAGGCAGTTAATAAAACCTTCTTGCCTTTCTTGCCTTTTAAATAATTTGCAAGCTTCGCTGAAAATGTTGTTTTACCACTACCTTGCAAACCGGCAATAAGGATAACAGCAGGACTGCCTTTCAGATTGATCTCTGCATTTTCCTCACCCATTAACCTGGCCAACTCCTCATTTACAATCTTAACCATCAATTGTCCCGGCGACACGGCTGTGAGCACATTTTGTCCCAGCGCCTTTTCTTTTACCGTTTCTGTAAAATTCTTTGCAATTTTGTAACTAACATCAGCATCAAGCAATGCTCGCCTGATATCTTTAAGCGTCTCTGCAACATTAATTTCTGTAATATGCCCCTGCCCTTTCAGAAGCCTAAATGCGCGGTCAAACTTTTCCGTTAAACTTTCAAACATAGCTTTATAAATTTTTTTGCAAAATTATCATTATTTATTCAATTTGCATAACACAAGTTCTCAAACATCAAAAAGCTTTTATTATTGTTAATAAAACGTTAATAAGTTGGTGTTTATGTCAAAAGCATTACCTCATTTTTTTTATAAATTTATAATTGTTAAAACATAAGTTTTTTATAATTACATTTTGAGTAAATTTGCAAGCTCAATATGTGTTAAGAAAAGTTTTTTTTACAATAGTAAGAAAACAGCATCGTTCTTAAAATGCATATTTGATAATCAAATTATAGTAGATGGATCATAATATCGATTTTGAAGATTTGAAACCACCACAGGTTGAACAGATAGAAAAAATGTTCAGGGATGGTGAGATGAGTTATTTTGATGTTGATGATTTCGAGGAGATCCTGGATTATTATATGACGGCCGGATCCTTTAAGAAAGCAAAGACTGTTGCAGAATTTGCAATCATAGTGCACCCCTCATCAATAACACTCAAAATTTTAACCGCTAAAGTACTGGCTTTAAACAACGAGGAAAAGAATGCACTAAGCATTCTCAGGGAAGTTGAAGGTATAGACTCAGAAGATCAGGATTTATTCTTGACTAAAGGAGCCATATATTCCCAGTTAAAGCATTACGAAAAAGCTATTGAAGAGTATAATAAAGCCTTGCCGGAATCAGAAAGCCCTGATTACATATATTGTAACATTGCTTTTGAATACGAAAATATGGGTGACTATAAAAAAACTATAGAGTACTTACACAAGGCACTGGAGCTAAACCCAAATAATAATATTGCAATGCATGAGGCTGCATATTGCTTTGATTTATTATCGCTTACAGATGAAAGTATTCAGTTTTTTCAACAACATATTGACAGACATCCATATTCTGAAGAAGCATGGTTTAACCTGGGCAGCTCTTACATAAATGCTTCGCTTTATGAAAAAGCTATCGAAGCTTTTGACTACTGCCTGGCTATTGATGAAGGTTATTCAATGGCGTATCTTCACAAAGCTGTCGCATATTCGTTTTTACATGATTATGCTTCTGCTATTGAATGTTATAGAAAAAGCTTTGATGAAGAGGAAGACTCTCCCATGACACTTTATTATATTGGCGAATGCTATGAGAAAATGGAGCAATATGAAAATGCTATTCATTATTATAGGAAAACATTAAAACACGACCAGGAAATAATTGATGCATGGATTGGCATTGGAGTATGCGAATTAGAGTGTGGAAATATAAAGATTGCTATACAATCCATGCAAAAAGGCTTGGCACTTGACCCTGAAAACACTACTTATTTATGCCTTATCGCTGATGCATATTTAAATGCTTCCGACAAGAAAAATTGTGCTAAATACTTTGAAAAAGCAATTTTGTTTGACAATATTGATGAAGATACCTGGATAGATTATATTGAAGCAATGATAGCTTTTAACGATATTGACGCTGCCCTGGATGTTAGTAAAAGAAGTATCGACGCAATACCTGACAGCAATATCCTTTACTATCAGGCAGCTATTTGCTTATATCTTAAAGGTAATAATAAAGAAGCTGATTTCTTCCTGGAGGAAGCACTGCAGAATGACCCTGAGTTTCAAAATAAAAAGATACTAAAGAATTATCCTGAACTAAATTCCAACAAATCTTTTCTCAGTTTGATAGAATTTTATGAAAAATAACGATTATTATACTTTAGTTTGTATTTTTGCTTTTCAAATTATAAGCATAATTTTTCAAGATTGCTTAAAATAATATACTCAGTTTTTTAATGCTTAAAAAGTTAACACATTATTTACTAATTTCTGCCAGAGGTATAGGCATGGGGGCTGCAGATATAATACCCGGAGTTTCTGGTGGCACTATTGCATTAATTACAGGTATATACGAGAAGCTTATATTTAGTATAAAGTCAATCAATCCTGCATTAATTAAGCAGGCTTACAAAGAAGGCATTGCTGCTGCCTGGAAAAAGATTAACGGTAACTTTCTAATAGCTTTATTTGCAGGAATATTAATAAGCATCTTTTCTCTTGCAAGGCTTATAAGTTGGTTAATGGATAATCACAGGCTGCTTGTTTGGGCTTTCTTCTTCGGCCTAATTTCAGCATCAGCTATTTATATATGGAGAAAAACCAGTGGGCCTGTTTTAATCAGGTTAATATTTATTATAATCGGAACATCAATATCATACTACATCACTATTGCAACTCCATCGTCTACCCCTGATTCATTGCTTTATGTCTTTGGTGCCGGCTGTATTGCAATTTGTGCAATGATATTACCCGGTATTTCCGGAAGTTTTATTTTACTTTTAATTGGCAAGTATGAATATATACTTAATGCTGTTAAAGATATAAAAACAGATGTTTTAATTGTTTTTGCTGCTGGTTGTGTTGTTGGGCTTATTAGTTTTGCCAATGTAATATCATGGCTGTTTAAACGTTTTCCCAACCAAACCCTGGCATTACTTACCGGATTTATGATTGGCTCTCTGAATAAATTATGGCCATGGAAAAAAGTTATTGAGACCAGGATTAATTCTCATGGAGAAATTGAACCTTTTATTGAGAAAAGCATATCTCCATTTTATTATTCAGAGTTGTATTCTCAGGATCCTATGATTTTCCAGGTGTTAATTTCTGCAATATCAGGATTTATTATTGTATTCTTATTTGAATACTTAGCATCCCTTAAATCGAAAAAAACTAACATAATATGAGAAAATTCGGTTTAGTAGGATACCCATTAACACACTCCTGGTCAAAAAAATATTTTCAGGAGAAATTCATCAATGAAAACATCAATGATGCTTCATATGAATTATACCCGATAAACAGTGTTGAGAATATTTTCAGGCTCATCTTTAATGATAAATCTATAGTAGGCCTAAATGTGACAATTCCCTACAAAGAAAAAATAATACCTTTTTTAAATGAGTTTTCGGACGAAGCAAAAAAAACAAAAGCCGCCAACACACTAAAAATCGAACATTATGAGGATGAAGTCTCAATTAAGGCTTATAATACAGATGTGTTTGGATTTGAAGAATCAATAAAAGATGTTCTTGATTCCGGATTAAAAAATGTACTGGTTTTGGGGACAGGTGGTGCATCTAAAGCTGTAGTTCATGTTCTAAACAAATATGGCACTGATTACACACTGGTTTCCCGCTTGAAAAAGAATAGCAAAACCATCATTTACCACGAACTAAACCCTGCTGTTATAAGCAAGTTTGACATGATAGTGAACACAACTCCTGGTGGAATGTATCCTAATTCGGGAGAAAAACCGCAAATTCCGTATCATGCTCTTGGCTCCGATCAAATATTATATGACCTGGTTTATAATCCGGAAAAATCTTTATTCTTGAAGGAAGGAGAAAAAAAAGGATGTAAAACATTTAATGGTTTGAAGATGCTTCACCTTCAAGCAGAAAAATCATGGGAAATATGGAATAAGTAATTTTTTTAATAAAATGCAAGACTAAACCGGCCATATGCGCTTTCCAAAACCAAATAATTTAGTGCTATTTCGTTTTACCTCCTATTAGTTTTTTATAAAAAAGCAGTAATAACAAAGTAAATACCAACCCAAGGATAAGGCCGTGCATTGGATCGAAATCATCATTTTCCGGGGGTTGAATATAAACTCTGTAAACACCAAATAAAATTCCATAAAGTCCAATTAACAAAAGGAAAAAAAACATTATTCTATCAATTAAACTTTCTATGGGGTTTTTATCCTCCTGCTTTCTTTTGGCATACCGGCCTTTGCTGTACATATTACTGTAGCCCTGCCTGCCTGAAGCCGGCCTGTAATATACTTTTGTAACAACAATACCATGCTTCAGCCTGAGATCATATAGCCTTCTTTTTGACGGATTAATTAAAACCTGGTAAGCTTCATTTAGTTTCTGAAAAATTCTTTTTGCATCAGCAGCTTTATTAACATCAGGATGATATTTAAATGCTTTTTTACGAAAAGCCTTTTTTATCTCTTCCCGGCTGGCGTCTCGAGGGACTTCCAATATTTGATAATAAGTTGCCAAAAAATGCTATTCTCTAATTTTATCTAATTCAACATGCATCTGCAAATCAGTTGGATACTGAAATATCTTTAACTCAAAATAAGGGATCACAGCAAAAATATGATCAAAAATATTTGCTTGAATTTGCTCATAATTTTTCCAATTTGTATCATTAGCAAAGGCATATACCTGGAGAGCAACACCTTGTTCCCCTGATTGAAGCTGTCTAACCATAAAAATAAGATCAGTCTGAATATCGGGATGATTAGCAAGATACTTCTCTAAATAAACTCTGAAAGTTCCCAGGTTTGTTAATTTTCGTCCGTTAACCTCTGCTGAAGCATCTATGTTGTGTTTTTTATTATATTCCTCAATTTCTAATTTCTTTTTACTTATGTAATCCTTCAGGTTATTAATCTTCTCAAATTTCTCAATCATTTGATCATCACAAAACTTGACACTTTTAAGGTCAATAAAAACCGACCTCATAATACGCCTGGCTTTGGTATCTACCATGCCTCTCCAGTTTTTAAATGAATCTGAAACCATTGCATATGTGGGTATTGTTGTAATGGTTCTATCAAAATTCTGAACACGCACAGTATGCAAAGAAATATCAATAACATCGCCATCAGCGCCATATTTAGGCATTTCTATCCAATCTCCAATTCTGACCATATCATTTGCCGTCACCTGCACCCCGCCGACAAAGCCAAGTATAGTATCTTTAAAAATCAACATTAATATAGCAGTCATTGCACCCAGACCGGTAAGCAGATACACCGGAGACCTGCCAAGAATTGCAGATAATATAAGAATGGCGACAACAATCCCTATAATAATTTTCATCACCTGGACATAACCTGTAATGGGTCTTGCTTTCGCAATTTCATATGAATTATAAACACCTTGCACAACATTAAGAAAGGCGAACAATATCAGCATTGCTGTTAATATTATATAAATCCTGGTAACCAAAAATGTCTTTTCAGCCAATACAGGATACTCTGCCAAAAGCGAGGGGCCTAATGCATAAATAATTAGCACAGGTGCAAGGTGAGATAGTTTCAGAAAAACTTTCTTTTCAAGTAAATTTACACTCCACAAATTAGGATGCTTTCTGACAATAATTCTGACATACACCAGGATAACATTTTTTACTAACCAGTACACAATAAAACAAAGAGCAAGCAGTATCAAAACCAGAATTACTGCCTTAGCATTATAGACAAGCTCTTCACTCATCCCTGTTTTTTCAAGGGTTTTAGTAATTAAATCACTTACTTTAAGTATAAATAATGTTTTCATAATAAGAATAAATTAAAACTAATGCTAAGATAATACCTTGACCGGAATTAAAGCAAAACTAACTTTAAATATTTTTTTTGAAACATTTTTTTGAAAAAACAATAAAAACATTTGTATGGTAACAAAAAAATTCCGATTTTTGCACTCCTTAAAAAGTAAAAGTATTTATTCATCATAATATAAGGATCAAGAAAATGTCAAGAATTTGTCAGATTACAGGAAAAAAAACGATAGTAGGAAATAATGTTTCACATTCACACATTAAGACAAAAAGGAAATTCTATCCTAACATACAAAAGAAGAAGTTTTTTATTCCTGAAGAAAATCGCTGGGTAACATTAAAAGTATCTGCTAAAGGAATACGTTACATCAATAAAAATGGTGTTACTGCAAGCCTTTTGAAAGCAATAGAACAAGGACACTTAAAATAAGCAAGGATTTTTGCAATATGCAAAAAGGCTGTCTCAACTCATGAGGCAGCCTTTTATTTTTTAATGCAATAAATATAACAAGTATTTGTTATTGCTATAAATGCATTTTATTATAATTTTGTTTTGCATTGAATATAAATAATAAATGAAAAAAACGGCATTCTTTATCATTAGCTTTTTGCTTATCAGTATAATAAGCTTGTCATTGCCGGGTAAAGACGACAAGCAGGAAAAAAGAAAGATCGTTCAACTTTCCGGTTTGATTGTTACAGGAGACAGCTTAAAGCCTTTGCCATATGCAAACATTTGGATAAAAAATACTCGCAGAGGAACAATATCTGATTTTTATGGTTTTTTTAATATTACTTTAAGGGAAAATGACACTATCCGCTTTTCATCAGTTGGTTTTGATGAAGTTTTTTATATTGTACCAGACACACTAACCGGCAACAGGTATTCAGTTGTGCAGGTTATGACACGTGACACACTAATTCTTCCGGAGACAGTGATATACCCGTGGCCAACCAAAGACCAGTTTAAAAGAGCCTTTTTAAATGTAAAAATTCCCGAAGATGATTATGACAGGGCTATAAAAAATCTGGCAAGGGCTGAGATGAAAGAGAGAATGCAGAATTTGCCTATGGATGGAAGTATGAATTTCAGAAATTACATGAATCAGCAAAACCAACAATTATATTATGCAGGCCAGGCCCCTCCTATGCGACTATTTGACCCTATTGCATGGGCTGAATTTTTTAAAGCCTGGCGCGATGGAAAATTTAAGCGCAGCCAAGATTAATTCCAGTCAAAAACAATAATTCCGTCCAATTTGGGTTTATAATTCTAAAAAACATCATTAATAATTTCCGGCTGAAAGCAAATTCAGGGAATAATTAATTGCACATTATTATCTTTGCCAGGTGAAAAAAATAATAATATTTACAATACTAACCTCTCTGCTGTTAATTGCTAATTTTACTTATGCTCAAACGGCTATTGTCCAGGGTGTGGTAATGGATAATGACAGTATCGCCCTTGAATACGTCTCTGTAGCCGTTAAAGGAACATCAACAGGTACAATAAGTAATTCCGATGGTTTTTATTTCTTAAAGCTTAAGCCGGGAAGCGGCATAAGGATAGAATTTTCAACACTTGGATATGCAAAAAAAGCAGTATTAGTAAATATTAATGAAGGAGAAAATAAAACAATAAATGTAATACTGGAACCTGCAACAACAAATCTTCCTGCGGTTGAAATAATGGACAAGCAGGTATTGTCGGGTGACCTTGTTAAGATAGACCCGAAAAATACAAAATTTCTACCCGGCCCGGGCAGTAAAATTGAAAATATTGTAAAGACAATGCCGGGAGTTAGCTCATCAAGCGAACTCACAGCTCAATACTCTGTCAGGGGTGGAAATTTTGATGAAAACCTCGTATATGTAAATGGAATTGAGATATATCGTCCATTCCTTGTCAGGTCAGGCCAACAGGAAGGACTTAGTTTTATTAATTCTGACCTGGTATCTTCTATTACTTTCTCATCAGGAGGATTTAAGGCTCAATATGGAGACAAGATGTCATCAGTACTCGACATTAAATATAAAGAACCTGAAGAATTTGCTGCATCAGTATCTATGAGCTTGCTGGAGGGATCCTTGCATTTTGAAGGCAGCTCACCAAACAATAAAATATATTATCTTTTTGGCTTCAGACATAAATCAAACCAGTATTTACTTGGTACTTTTGATACAAAAGGTGACTATAAACCATCATTTACAGACGTACAGGCTTTAGTTAACTGGAAAATAAATGATGAACTCGACCTCTCCTTGCTAACAAACTACTCAAGAAATAATTACCTCTTTGTACCGGAAGTTCAAAAAACAAGATTTGGACATTTAACTGATGTCAGGGAATTAACAATTTACTTCGATGGCCATGAAGTAGATCGCTTTACTACAGGTCTTGGTGCTTTATCTTTAGACTATAGTCCACATAAAAAGCTTTCATTAAAGTTTATCAGCTCGGTTTTTCAGAGCGACGAAAAAGAAACATTCGATATATTAGGGCAGTATTGGATACAGGAGATACAGACTGATTTTGGACAAGATGATTTCGGGCAGCCTACCGGAAGGTCTTTAGGAGTTGGCTCATTTCTAAATCATGCCAGAAATTATTTAAATGCTATTGTTTGGAATGTGCAACATAAAGGTTTTTATAAATCAGATAATAACCAAATAGACTGGGGAATAAAATATCAGTATGAAGATATATATGATAGAATAAGAGAGTGGTCTTTGCTGGATTCAGCCGGTTACTCCCTGCCAAGAAGCCCTGAATACGAATTACTGATGCAGGAAAGCATATACACTGACATAATACTTCGCACATCACGATTTTCCGCATATATACAAAATACACTTGAGTTGGAAAAATCACATGGAAGATATTCTATTACCGGGGGAGTTAGGGCAAACTACTGGAATTACTCAGAACAATTTATAATCAGTCCGAGATTAACTGCTCTTTACAAGCCTTATTGGGCTCCAAAGTTTACCTTCAGAGCATCTACAGGCCATTATAGCCAGCCTCCTTTTTACAGGGAATTAAGAGATCTTGAAGGAAACCTAAATCCAAACATAAAAGCCCAGGAGTCTTATCATTTTGTTCTGGGCTCTGAATATGTTTTCAGGGCATGGGACAGGCCTTTCAAATATACTACAGAAATATATTATAAAATACTTAAGAATCTTATCCCATATGAAATTGATAATGTAAGGATTCGATACCACGCTGAAAACTCATCAGAGGGTTATGCAACAGGACTAGACATGAGAATTCATGGAGAGTTTGTCCCGGGAATTGACTCATGGGCAAGTGTGTCATTAATGAAAACTGAAGAGAAAATTGAAGGCAGTTATTATGAAGATGATGAAGGAAACCTTGTAAGCACAGGATATATACCACGGCCAACGGATCAAAGATTTAATTTTAATTTATTCTTCCAGGATTTCCTGCCTCGTAACCCAACCTACAAGGTGCATCTTGGCCTGGTATATGGAACCGGCTTGCCATTTGGCCCTCCTGACTCCGAAAGATATAAAAACACTCTTAGAATGCCTTCATATAGAAGAGTGGATATAGGTTTTTCAAAACAATTAATAGGAGAAAACACAAAGTTTTCCGAGAAAAACCCCCTTCGATTAATCAATTCAGCCTGGATATCTTTAGAAGTTTTTAATCTATTTAAGATTAACAACACTATATCGTATATGTGGGTAAGAGATGTTGAAAACAGGCTAATGGCTGTTCCTAACTACCTAACTTCAAGATTAATTAATTTAAAACTGGCTGCTAATTTTTAGCACTGACTTTTTGTCATAACAATCTTATTACAGCAAAATATGCTTGTAATGAGCCTTTCCAATACTGCCAAAAGAACTTCTCCTTATTATATTTCATGTCATAATTGCAAGAAAATGCCTTTAAAACCTATTGGCATAATCATTGAGTAGCTATAGCCAAAAATGAAATTATTTTTAAGAACACAATAAAAAACAAATCAAAAATGGGTAAAATTATAGGAATAGATTTAGGAACAACAAATTCATGCGTTGCTGTAATGGAAGGTAACGAACCTGTTGTTATACCAAACAGTGAGGGACGTCGTACTACTCCTTCTATTGTAGCTTTCACAGAAAATGGAGAAAGAAAAACAGGTGACCCTGCAAAAAGACAGGCAATTATTAACCCTACAAAAACCATATATTCAATAAAAAGGTTCATGGGAGAATCTTTTGACTCAATTGCTGAAGACCGCAATAGGGTTTCATATATTGTTGAAAAGGGAGACAATAATACACCGAGAGTAAAAATTGATGACAGATTGTATACTCCCCAGGAAATATCTGCAATGGTACTTCAAAAGATGAAAAAAACAGCTGAAGATTACCTGGGACAAGAAGTTACAGAAGCTGTTGTTACAGTTCCGGCATATTTTAATGATAGCCAAAGACAGGCAACCAAAGAAGCCGGTGAAATTGCAGGTTTAAAAGTAAGAAGGATCATAAACGAGCCTACTGCTGCCTCATTGGCATACGGCCTTGATAAAAAGGACAAAGATATTCGTATCGCAGTATTTGACTTAGGTGGCGGTACTTTTGATATCTCAATCCTTGAGCTTGGTGATGGTGTATTTGAAGTTAAATCAACAAATGGAGACACCCACCTAGGTGGTGATGACTTTGATGATGCAATAATCAATTGGTTGGCCGAAGAGTTCAAAAAAGATGAAAATATTGACCTCAGGAAAGATCCGATGGCTAAACAGCGTTTAAAAGAAGCTGCAGAAAAGGCAAAAATTGAACTCTCCAGCTCTACTTCAACTGAAATTAACCTGCCATATATTATGCCGGTTGATGGAGTTCCAAAACACCTTGTACGCACATTATCACGTTCAAAATTTGAACAACTTTGCGATAAATATATACAGGCAACTTTGGAACCATGTAAAGTGGCATTAAAAGATGCAGGCGTAAAAGCAAGTGATATTGACGAAGTTATTTTAGTAGGTGGATCAACCAGGATACCTGCCATACAAAAACTTGTTGAAGACTTCTTCGGCAAGAAACCTTCTAAAGGAGTTAACCCTGACGAAGTTGTTGCTATTGGTGCAGCAATACAAGGTGCTGTTTTAAGTGGTGATATAAAAGATGTATTGTTACTTGATGTTACTCCATTGTCTCTTGGTATTGAAACTCTTGGAGGAGTAATGACTAAACTGATTGAAGCAAATACAACAATACCAACGAAAAAAGCGGAAACATTTTCAACTGCAGCCGATAATCAAACATCAGTAGAAATACATGTATTGCAGGGTGAAAGGCCAATGGCAAAGGATAACCGTAGTATTGGAAGATTCCATCTTGATGGAATACCACCTGCACCAAGAGGAGTGCCACAGGTTGAAGTTACTTTTGACATTGATTCAAATGGTATTCTTAATGTTTCTGCAAAAGATAAAGCTACCGGTAAATCACAAAATATCAGGATTGAAGCTTCAAGTGGCTTAAGTGAAACAGAAATAGAAAAAATGAGAAAAGAAGCCGAAGAAAATGCTGAAACTGACAAAAAAGTAAAAGAAGAAACTGAAAAAGTGAATGCTGCTGATAGCCTTATCTTCCAAACAGAAAAACAATTAAGCGAATTTGGCGACAAGATTCCGGAAGATAAAAAAGCTCCTATTAATGAAGCTTTGGCGGAACTGAAGGAAGCTCATAAAAACAAAAACCTTGAAGCTATTGATGCTGCAATGAATAAGCTAAACCAGGCATGGCAAGCTGCTAGTGCAGATATGTATAAAGACACACAAGGCGCGCAAGGTGAACAGGGTGAACAAGCTCCCGGAGCGGATGAACAATCCGGAAAAGACAGCAAATCCAATAAAAAGGGTGATGACGGAGATGTAACAGATGTTGATTACGAGGAAGTCAAATAATTTGTTGATTTACAAAAAAAACGGGGATTATTAATTTAATCCCCGTTTTTTTTGTATTTAAAATTGACTCTTGCTTTTATATTAACTCTTTAACTTTCTCAAAAACTTTATCATAATCAGGATGCTCGCCAATTTCTTTTACTACTTCAACATATCTCACAACATCATCCCGGTCAATTACTATAACTGCCCTTGCCAATAACCTGTGCTCTTCAATTAGTAAGCCGTATTTTAAACCAAAATCAAGATCCCTATGGTCGGAAACTACGACC
>JAWOBS010000267.1:0-18490 GCA_046484145.1 Bacteroidales bacterium | reverse complement strand
ATTGTATTTACTAATCCACTGTGGGTACAGCCCAGCAAAAGTATGTTTCCCTGTTCATGCTCAATCAGGATTGACTGATCATCACGTATCTCATCTTTTAGGTAATCTCTAAGCATTTAACGAGGTACGGCTATACCGTTTTCGGGCCTGAAAGCATCTCTGATTTTTTAAACAGTGATGATAATGTTTTTGTGTTTTCAATTGCGCAAATTGAATTAATGGAGTATCCTGATACATATGCTCAGGATATCGTTTATAACAATGTTTATTACAAGCAGGAAATCGAAATCAACACCGTTGTGCAAAACACCTGGTTTGAGTTTTCCCAGCTAAATCATCCTGAAAGAACAATGAAGGTGCTTTTTAATATGCAGCACACTGCTGATTACATAGATGGTGATTATATCTATGATTATCGCAGGGGAGGCATTGTTTATGAATATACAGCATACGAAATTAGTGTTGAAGATATTTATAATTTAAGTGATTTTGCCGGCCAACAAAATGCACAGTATATCTATGACTTTCTGATGAATGTGTATGTTACTGATGTAACCGGAATTCCATTTAATGTAGACAGGTACCTGATGATTGACCGCGACCACAGAATTGTCAGAAGAGCCGAGCCGGAAGAGAGATTTCATATTATGAAGTATGAGGAATAGTGTTAATTAACCAAAGCAGCTAGAATCTTACAACAAACTCCAGGACAATTTTATTATCACAGTTATCAAAATTATCAGCGTAAAAGTATTGCTCATAATTTAGCCTTATATCGTTTAAATATGGTTTGTCAAGGCTGAAAGTTAATCCACCGGTAATCCTTGACCTCTCTACGTCATTTATAACATCTCCATAAACATTGAAACTGTAATTGTCTGACATCATATCATATCGCAGAACCGGCTTGATACGTTTCAAAATTTTATCTTCCGACACATTAATATCATAACAAACAATAGCAAAGTATCCATGAGTAGGGTCGTAATTACTATTTTGATAAGTCTTGTAATAGTATTCTGCTTCGAAATGAAAGTTTTGCATATTCAAAAAAACACCTGCATTATATAGGTTCATCCGAATATTAACAGGTTGAATTGAGTTGAAATTTAATGATAAACCCCAAAAATCAGCCGGTTTTAATTCAAGCCTGGTAACATAACTAAATTCATTGGTTTTTCTCCAGCTCTTTTGATTATATAGCCCGGTGCCATTATAAACCCCTGCAAAAAAGTTGAAAGGCAGTGTTTCTTTATTAATAAGCTCTAACATAGCGCCCACATCCCTTAGCCCTGAAGTTAATTGTTTACCAATAAAAGAACGGTTTGCAAAATATAATTGATGTGGGGACCTTAAGTTATCAGTACTGAAGGGTATTTTCTGCTGGCCAATAGTGAATTTATACCATTCTTTAGTTTGAAATCGCACATAAGCATCAAGCATTTTTGTCACTCCTTCATCAGATAAGTCTATCTCAGCCTTATAAGAAACTATTTCGCTGAACTTACCCTGAACACTAAATCTTGCATTCCTCAATTGAAAGCGATGCTCGTCGGTATTTGTACTATATTCATATTTAGGCCGAATAGTTCCGACAATCTCCGGTTCAAAGATTGTGTCAGAACCTTGAGCGCTGGTAAATATTAGTAACAGGATGATTGAGAGTGAAAAAAATTTGCCGGCCATCATAATAAGTTATTTATTAATAATGCCGGCAAAAATAATAAAATTATTTAATGCAATTTAATTTGATTCCATGAAATAATTATTCCGGTTTCATGTGTACATCTACTTGTGGGAATGGAATTTCAATGCCGTTTTCATTAAAGGCTTTGTATATCTTTTTATTCACATCAAAATGAATAGCCCAGAAGTCTTCTAACTTCGACCAGGCCCGGGTAACAATGTTTATTGATGAATCAGCCATTTCAGTTAGTCCGATAAAAGGCTCCGGTTCTTTTAGTATCCTTTCGTCATCTCTGATAATATCCAAGATGATTTTTTCAACTTTGTCATAGTCTGTTCCATAGGCAACGCCGAAAGTCCATTCCAGCCTTCTTTGCTCCTGGCTGGTGAAGTTTGTAAGGCTTTCATTTGCAAGGATTCCATTTGGGATTATAATTTTTCTGTTATCTATAGTAAAAAGTACTGTATAAAAAATTTGTATTTCTTTTACTGTGCCCATTAAATCCCGTGATTCAATAAAATCACCAACTTTGAAGGGCTTAAACATAAGTATCAAAATTCCTCCTGCAAAGTTTGCCAGACTTCCTTGCAATGCCAAACCTATTGCAAGTCCGGCAGCAGCCAAAATAGCAATAAATGATGTCATCGCGATTCCAACCATACTCATCACAGATATTATTACTAAAATCTTTAATACTATCTTAACAAAACTTTTTATGAAGGAAACCAGGGATAAATCAACATTCCTGCGTTTCATAATTCTTACAATAAACCGGGCTAAAATATTTGAGAACCAAAATCCAAGTACTAAAACAATCACTGCTCCTATAAACTTGGGGCCATAGTTTAATGCAATATCAATCGCGTAGTTACTAATATCACTCATTTCCATAATAATTGTGTTTTTTATGTTTGAAAAATTGTTGAATTGATTAATTTTTCTTTAGTGTATTTTACAAAAATCTTGTAAACGGACTTGTGCTTTGTTTTGCAAAGTCTTCCTGTATATATTTAAAGTAACCGGTTACTGCAATCATTGCTGCATTATCAGTGCAATATTCAAATTTAGGTATAAATACTTTCCATCCTGAGTTTTCTCTTTCACTTAAAAGAGCATTTCTAAGTCCGGAATTAGCACTGACACCACCGGCTACAGCAACCTGCTTTATGCCTGTTTCTGCAGCGGCTTTTCTTAGTTTTTTCATTAATATTTCAACAATTGTGTATTGAATTGAAGCACTAAGGTCTTTTTTGTTTTTTTCTATAAAATCAGCATCCTCCTTTAGCCGATCTCTTAAAAAATAAAGTATTGATGTTTTTAATCCGCTGAAACTAAAATCAAGAGCAGGGATATTAGGATGAGGAAATTTAAATGCTTTCGGGTTTCCTTCCTTTGCAAATTTGTCAATTAGTGGGCCCCCCGGATAAGGCAAACCCATTATTTTTGCTGCTTTATCAAAAGTTTCACCCGCAGCATCATCAATTGTATTGCCAATCTGTTCTATATTAAAATAATCATTAACCTTCATTATTTGTGTATGTCCCCCGGAAACGGTTAAACATAAAAATGGAAATTCAGGAAAATCTTTTTCAGTCTCATCCTCTATAAAATGAGCCAATATATGAGCATGCATATGATTAACCTCAATGAGTGGCACATTTAATGCAAGAGCAAATGATTTTGCAAATGAAGAACCTACAAGCAGTGATCCTAAAAGGCCGGGGCCATTTGTAAATGCAACGGCTTGTATTTGATTTTTATTTATCTTTGCAAGCTGTAATGCTTTGTCGATAACGGGAATAATGTTTTGTTGATGGGCTCGTGATGCAAGTTCCGGCACAACACCTCCAAAATCTTTATGTATTTCCTGGTTAGCTGTAACATTGGATAGAATTTTGCGTTTATTTATTATAGCTGCAGATGTGTCATCACATGAAGATTCTATTCCTAAAATATAAGTATTCATTGTTGTTTATTTCTTTTATTAAAAGGAGACAAAAGTATTAAAAAAAATACAAAAATATCACTATTAACACTATTCGTGATAATAATAATCCCGATGTTAGCATATTTTGCACTTAGAAGTTCAAAGGTGCAAAGGTATATTGTAAACTATGTTGTTAGTTATGTTTCTGATGAGTTTGATACTAAAATCGAGCTTGGCGGTGTTGATTTAAATATTTTCCTGGATATTATTTTTGAAGATATTGTATTGTATGACCAAAAAGGAAAGGTGCTGCTTAGTTCAAATAAGCTCGTTTTGGATATGCATAGTATTTCTGTCCGAAATCAGAAAATAACAATTGAAAAATTACTTTTTGAGAAAACTTTCCTTAATATTAATAGGGCTGAGGATGAAGAGGATTTTAACTTTACGTTTATAACTGATTACCTGGCTGCTGAGCCGGAAGATACATTGGAGTTTAACTGGAAAGTTTTTTGTAAAGCTTTTGAGTTTAAAAGCTCCGGATTTACTTTTAGTGATAAAACTGAAGAAATTGTAATACCTGTTATTAACACATCGGAATTGGCAATTAGTAATTTAAATCTTTTACTTTCTGACATAGATTTTAATAATGATACAATTGATTTTCACCTGGAGAAGTTTTCATTTACTGAATTTAGTGGACTAACCATTGACAATATTTCCGCATTTATCAGATATAGCCCTGTTGAAATCAGGGCCGACAGTTTTGAATTGCAAACCTCCGGTTCATTATTAGCTTTTGATGCCGGCCTGAAGTATGACGGCCTGCAGGCTTTTGATGATTTTATTAATGATGTTAATATTTCACTAAAGATAAAACCTTCTGTTATCGATGTTAGTGATGTGGCATTTTTCTATCCTACTTTAAAAAGTGTTGATGATATCGTTTCTATTGAAGGTGTTTTCCTTGGAAAGGTTTCCGGTATGAGAATTAGGGACCTGAAACTGGAAGCAGGTAATTATACCTCTTTTAGTGGAAATTTAAACATGAGCGGTTTACCGGATATTTATGAAACTTTTATAAATATATCTGTAAAGGAATTAAACAGCCATGTTGCAGACCTGAAGATGTATTATGAGCCATTTACACTGCAAAATCCTGAATTAATAATGCCGGATAACTTTGATAATGTTGGCAACATTTCGTTTGATGGGAGTTTTACAGGTTTTATTGATGATTTTGTTTCCTATGGAATGCTGACAACTGATGTTGGGGAAGTATCGACAGATATTGTTATTAGAGCTCTGGACACAAAAAAAAGAATAGCTTACGACGGAGTATTAGATGCAGCCGGACTTGACCTTGGAAAGTTGTTTCACAATGAAAAGGATTTGGGGCTGCTTACTTTTTCCTCAAATGTAGAAGGAAGTGGTGTTGATATTAATAATATTGATGTTAAGCTAACCGGAAATGTTGAGTCTTTGGGTTTGTTGGGTTATAATTATAAGAATATTGAGATTTTTGGCGATCTGCAAAACAGAAAATTTAATGGTTCTATATTGATTGATGACGAAAACCTTGGGTTGGGGTTTGATGGAATGGTTGAATACCACGACTCTATTCAACATTTTGACTTTAACTTAAATCTGGAAAAAGCCAATCTTACAATGTTGAATATATATCAAAGGGACAGCCTTTATCATTCTGAATTGTCAACGATGGTTAATATGAAGTTTAGTTTTGTTGATTTTGAAAATAGTGTTGGGGATATTTATATTAACAATACTGTCTACAGGGAAACCATTAATAATACAACTACTGAGAATCAAATCAGCATAAATACTATTGCTTTATCCAGCGACAATATTGATTCTGAAAACAGTAAAATTTCCGTTCAGTCTGATATTGTAGATATTGGCATAGAAGGTAATTTTAAGTTTTATGAGCTGGGAGTTGCCTTTCAGGATTTTCTAAAAGGTTACATACCTGCTGTTTTAGGGGAAAAAGTCGAACCCGGCGAAGATGAGGAAGAAATTATTCAGTATTTTGACTTTTACCTTGAGATTGGACAAGTTGATGAAATTACAGAAGTCTTTTTCCCATCTCTGCAAATAGAGCCGGGTACTCGTTTTGATGGAAATTTCTCCAATACTGCTAATGTGTTTAATTTAAGTGGTAGTGCAAGTTCAATTGATATATTCGGTAATGTGTTGAAAAATTGGGAATTAATAGCTGACACTGATAATGGAGATTTAGGATTTTTGCTAAGCGGAGAGAAAGTGCTGCTGACAGATAGTCTTTGGGTTGATAATTTCAGCATGCTTGGAAATATAGGTTCAGATACTCTCACATACATTTTTAAATGGGATAATAAGAGGTTTAAAAATAAAACACTTGGAAATATTCAGGGCTTAATAGCATTTGAAGCCAGTGATAAATTTGATTTAAAATTTCAACCTTCCTATTTTATTGTTAATGATTCACTATGGCGTATCAGTGAAGACAATTATATTAAAATTGACAGTTCTGATATTCAGGTTAATGACTTTATTGTTTCTAAAGGTTCTGAATTTATTAGTATAGATGGCTCAGTTAGTGAAAAATCCGGCAGACGCTTGGAGTTGAGTTTTAATGATTTTGAAATTTATAATCTTGATGTTTTACTGAAAGGAAAGAAAATTGATTTTGACGGACAGATAAGTGGAAGTGTTTCTCTTACTGATTTTTATGGCTCAATGGGAGTAGCCGCCAATGTTGATATAAAAGATTTTGGTTTTAACAATGAGTATTTGGGTGATCTTCTGCTTTCCAGTAAATGGGATGCAGAAAAAGATGGTTTTTTCGTAAATGGTGAAATTGTTTACTATGGAAATGTTGGCAGCGTTAAACCTGTGATTATATCCGGTTACATTTATCCGGAGGCTGAAAATGAAAAGGATAATTTCGATCTTGATGTTAAAGTGTTGAACCTTCGTATGTCTATGTTTGGGCGTTATATGGAAAGTTTTGCCAGTAGTGTAAGAGGTTTGGCAACAGGGAATTTAAGGCTCGAAGGGCCTTTAACAGCACCTGAAATAATTGGAGATGTTCAACTGCAGAGAACCAGGCTAAGGATAGATTACCTGAATGTGCCTTATTCATTTGCCGATAGCTTAAAGGTTAGGCCTCATTCTTTTGAGTTTACAGATATCTCAATATATGATTCAATTGGTAATTATGGCAAGGCGACAGGTATAATAAAGCATAATAGCTTTAGAGATTTTGAATTGGATATAACAATAAAACCGGAAAAAATGGTGTTGTTAAATACTACACCAGCCTCTGATGAAATGTTTTATGGCAGGGCTTTTGCAACCGGAATTGCCCATATTCATGGCCCTGCAAATGATATAATGTTTAATATATCGGCAAGAACAAATCGTGGCACACAGCTGTTTTTACCTGTTAATTATGCCGGTGAAATTAAAGAAAATCAGTTTATCACTTTTGTCACTAAAGATACTGTTGCAACAGCAACTCCACAAACAACATATAAGCCACCTCCCGGTATTTCTATGAATTTTGACCTGGATGTTACTCCTGATGCTGAAGTTCAAATAATTTTTGATTCTCAGATTGGCGATATTATTAGAGGCCGTGGTACCGGAAATATAAAAATGGAGATCAACCCACAGGGAGAATTTTTGATGTTTGGAGATTATACTATTCAGGAGGGAGATTATTTGTTTACACTTCAAAATCTGATAAATAAAAGATTTAGAATAGAGCAGGGCGGAACAATCAGGTGGGCCGGTGATCCCTTTGATGCAAATATTGATTTAAAAGCATTATACAGATTAAGAGCATCTTTATATGATATTATGATGGACATTGACTCTTCTGATGTTTACCGCAGAAGAGTTCCTGTGGATGTTGTACTTGAAATTGGTGAAACTTTATTTAACCCATCAATCGTTTTTGATATAAATTTACCGGCAAGTGATGAAACAACCAGGGAAGCTGTTGAAAGACAAATAACAACAGAGCAGGAGATGAACAGGCAGGTTTTTTCACTGTTGGTGCTGAATAGGTTCCTGCCCCCAACTGCTATGCAGTACAATACAGCACTGGGTTATGGTGTTGGAACAACCTCAAGTGAGCTGCTCTCAAATCAATTAAGTAATTGGCTTTCGCAAATTAGTTCGGAGGTTGATATCGGTTTTAACTACAGGCCGGGGGATGAGATTACTGACCAGGAGTTTGAAATGGCTTTGTCAACACAATTGTTTGATGACAGGGTTATTATTGATGGCAATCTTGGTGTGGCAGGTGATAGAAATGCTTCAAGCCAGAGAACAAGTAATATTATTGGCGATGTGAATGTTGAAGTTAAAGTTACACCTGAAGGGAAATTCAGGGTAAAAGCATTTAACAGGAGCAACACAACAGATGTATTAAACCAAAATGGTGCATATACACAAGGAATAGGTATATTCTACAGGAAAGAATTTGATAGTTTAAAAGAATTATTCAGTAACAATAAAATTGAGAAAAAGGTTCCTGATAATGGTGAAGTAGAAATACCTGAAAATAGTGACAGCCCTGAAGAAAATGAATAGAATTTGCTAAGATTTATAACAAATGATGCATTTTATTCTTTTTCGTATCCATATACACTTTGCAGTGACTGCCTGTTGGAACAATAATAGGAATATTTTGAGTTATTTGTATTCCATATCCCATTAAGCCGGTTTTTTTGCTTGGATTATTAGTAATAAGCTTTATTTTTTTTGCACCCAGATAACGTAATATTTGTGCGCCAATACCATAATCTCTCTCATCAGCCTTGAATCCAAGTTCAATATTTGCCTCGACAGTATCCAGGCCTTCTTCCTGTAATTTGTAAGCCTTTAGCTTATTAAGAAGTCCAATGCCTCTGCCTTCCTGGTTCATATACAGCACAACGCCTTTTCCTTCCTTATCAACCATTTCCATTGCTTTGTGCAGTTGGCCGCCGCAATCACATTTGCATGAGCCGAAAATATCTCCGGTCACACAACTCGAATGTACCCTCACTAAAACTTCTTCATCTTCTTCCCATTCGCCTTTTACAAGAGCAAGATGCACCATATTGTTGGTAGTTTGTGTAAATGCAGTTAGCTTAAAATTCCCCCATTGTGTGGGTAGATCCACTGTAACTTCTTTGGATATAAGGCTCTCATTTTTTATTCGATAAGCAATCAAATCCTCAATGGAAATAATTTTCAAGTCAAATTTTTTGGCAATTTCCAGTAGTTCAGGAAGTCTTGCCATAGTGCCATCGTCATTCATTATTTCTACAAGAGCCCCTGCCGGCTGTAAACCCGCCAGCCTTGCCAGGTCAATAGATGCTTCAGTATGACCTGCCCTTTGTAAAACACCACCGACGCGAGCCATTAAAGGAAAAATATGTCCCGGCCTGGCCAGTTCATCCGGGTTTGTTTTAGGATCGGCCAATGCTTTGATAGTTTTTGCTCTGTCACTTGCCGAGATGCCGGTAGTGCAACCATGCCCTGCTAAGTCAACTGATACAGTAAATGGAGTTTCATGCATAGTCGTATTTTTACTGACCATCAGCTCCAGGCCTAGCTCATCGCATCTATGCCTTGTGATGGGAGCACATATTAATCCACGGCCGTGTGTTGCCATGAAATTTACAATTTCCGGTGTTATTGTTTCAGCAGCTGATACAAAATCTCCCTCGTTTTCCCTGTTCTCATCATCTACTACTATTATGATCTTACCTTGTTTGATATCTTCAATAGCTTCTTCAATAGGGTCTAAAACACTATTGGTTTCTTTTTGTTGGTTGCCAGACATTTGTATGTTCTCCTTTTAAAAATTTAAAAAATCCTTCTAATAATGCCATATTCATTGTGAAAAAATGAGATATAAAACGCAAAATTACTATATGTATATTAAACTTTTTTAATAAAAAGTCAATTAATAAACTACAAAGCAATACTAATTGTAATGCTAACAATGATAAATAAAATATGTTGTTTACTGCAAGAAAAATATTTGATATAAATGAAAAAATAATTAAAAATGGGCCAAACCATCTTAAAACTTTATGCGAAAAGAAAGCATAGGAAACGCCTTTGTATGGTGGCCACAATAAACTGTAAAAATGCTTTAGATTCTGGAAGTTCCCTACAGATATTCGTACTTTTCTTTTGTATTCAATTTTCCAGTCATTAGAAACATCTTCATAAACGAAAGCCTTTAATTCTGTATTTGCTTTTTTCCCCTTTTCCAGAACACTCATCGTTATAAAAAAATCTTCCACAGCATAATCAGTAGGAATGTCCGGTAATAGCTCACTTCTTATAGCATAACAACCTCCAAAAGCTCCTATCATGCTTCCCCAAAGCTTACCCTCATAATATTTCATATAAACTTCCTGTCGAATAAACAGTTTTTCCTGGATAGAAATGCCGTCTTTGTTTGTTTCCGGATTAATAATATTTGCACCCACAATTCCTGTTTCAGGATCATTAAAATGCATTATAAGTTTATTGATAGTGTTCTTGTCAAAATAAACATTTGCATCTGTAAGAATAAAAATACCGGGTTTAGCTTCTTTTGATAAGATATTAAGCTGAGCTGACTTGCCTCTGCGGGATTCGAAAAAAAATGCTTTTATTAAACCGGGATATTCTGATTGTAGCCTTCTTATAATCTCATTTGTCTTATCGCTTGAATTATCAGAGCCAATTATCAATTCCAGGTTTCCTTTATAATTTGAATCAAGAACACTTCTAATCTTTTTTTCTATAACCTGTTCTTCATTGTAAACCGCCATGATAACGGAAACAAACTCCTTGTGCTTAATACCCTGATCATTGTTTAGTTTGCGTTTGAAAGTAGAAAATAAGTATAAGCTTAAAGGATATATGAAATAAGTATGAACCAGGCATGCAACAGAGAACCAGAATAATATCTTAATAAATATCATTGTATGACAGACTTATAAAAACTTGTTAAACCCTTGGCGATATTATCATTATCATAATTATGAAAAACGAAATCCCGGGCCTTTTCTCCAATTTTTCTGCAAATATCAGGGTTTTCAAAAACAAAACATATTTTTTCAATAAAATTATTTTCAGTATCTGCAACAATTATCTCTTCATCAGCCTTAGCAGCTATGCCTTCTAGGCCTATTGATGTTGTTATAATTATTGTTCCCAGCGACATGCCCTCCAGTATTTTTATTCTCATTCCGCTTCCTGCAAACAAAGGAACTATCATTATACCGTGTTCAGACATATACTTTTTTGCATCAGGTATTTCACCATGGAAAATAATTCCGGGCCGTTTAAATTGCTCAATCAGCCAATCGGGGGCATTTCGCCCGGCAATATGAAATTTTTTATCAGGATATTTTTTGTAAATTACCGGCCATACTTTGTCAACAAACCATTTTATTCCTTCCTGGTTGGGTATCCAATCCATTGCACCAATAAAAAACACTGAAGAGTACGTTACATTTAACGGATTGCCGCTTTCTTCTTTAGATATTCCTGCCATTGCAATATGCAGTGGTATTTTGGCACCCATATCCCTGAAAATATTTGCATCATGCTCAGTTATAGGTACATAAGCATCAAGTTTTTCTGTCATTAATTTTTCCAAACTGTATATTCTTTTGGAAAGTAGTTTATAATAATGCTTTTTAAAAATGTTTTTTTCAAATTTTGAATTCCTTTGCCAAATAATATGTTCAACATTATGTGACCTCATTATTACAGGTGCATCAGAGTGCTTCCTGATGATTTCATAATATAATCCCATGTAAAGGCCCTCGAGTTGTATAATGTCAAAGCTTTGAGTTTTTAATAACAGGATAAGCTTTTCAGAGAATTTTTTTGAAAAAAATCTTACACCGTTATAAGGCAATTTTGAAAATAAAAGATTTGACAAGGCATCGGAAAGCTTTATATCAGTATTCACATCAACAATACTTAAATCTAAGCCTTCTTTTATATTTTCAGGAATATCCTTTGATTCTACACTATGTTTTGATGTGTTTATTGCAAGCATAGTGATGTTGTTTCCTGCTTGGGAGAGATGTTTTGCAAGTGACAGGCTGGCTATTGCACCTCCGTCAATTGGAGGATATGGAACCTTAGGACATAATATTAAAATATTCATTACTTATAATCAAAAGACTTTATTACTTCCTGAATAATTACTTTTTATTTTTTTTCTTTATAAACTTAAATACGTTTTTAAATTTGTTCAGATAACTGTCAATATCCAACAAGGATGAGTCAGTAGTAGCTTTAATAGTTAGCCAGATGCCAACAGGCAACAATAAGAAAGAACTAAGCCACATTCCTTCAAAGGCTGACAAGACGGTTTCACGGGCAAATTTTTCACCTGTTATAGATATAACATGAAAAACCACGAAAAATAATACGGAAACTACCATTGGCAAACCAAAACCACCTTTTCTTATAATAGCACCTAAAGGAGCCCCTATTAAAAACAGTACTAGACAGGCAAAAGACAAGGTAAACTTCCTGTGATATTCAATCTCATAACGTGCTAACCTTCTTTTCCTGTTTTTCAGGTCTTCATTGCCAAACCTTAATCCGTCTATCTGGCTTCTTATAATGTTTTTTGATTGTGATAAGACGAGATGTCTTTGCCACTTTGCGAATTTCAGATAGCCATCCTCCAATATTTTGTTATATCGCTCATGATCAATAGTGTCGTTGTCTACCCTGTTTAATACTTCTTCATTAACTTGTTCAAGGTGCTTAAATTTCTTTATATATTTATCATAGATGTTATCCTTGGATTTTTCAACCATATTCTCCAATGAATCAATAAAGACAACAAGCTGATTCATGCTAAGCATTTGATAATTGCTCCTAAATGATTCTTCATCTGTTCTGCTGAGGTCAAAACCGCTCAGGTCAAATTTCTTTACTTGTTCTTTAAAATATGTTCTTTGGAAAGGATTTGCCGGATCCCTGGGATTGCCGCTTTTTAAATTCTGATAGTTATACCCTTCATATAAATTCATTACTAAATAACGCTTATCAGGAGTTGTACTCATATATGCCCAATCCGCAACAGTGAGATTTACATTTCCTCTTTTTTCGCTATGGTCGTAGATCATTACTTCCCTTAATGTTGCTCCATCGCTTTCCTTTACATCTGCTTTTATAACATAATTGTCAATACCTTTATAAAATACACCTTCTATAATATTAAAAGCAGGCCTTTGGTGGCGTATGTCGTATAATAATGACCCCATTTTCAGGTTAGCCACAGGCAGAACATTATTTGAAAAATAAAATGCAGTTATAACAAAAAACGAAGAAATGACAATAAGCGGAAACATGATTTTGTTTAATGATATACCCGCTGATTTAAAAGCAACAAGCTCATTATTCTCCCCCAGGTTACCCATCGTCATGATAGAAGATAGTAGTATTGCAAGCGGTAATGCCATAGGAATAAATGTAATGGCAGCATAAAACATTAATTCTCCTATTAAGTACCATTCTAAGCCTTTGCCTACCAAATCATCAATGTATTTCCACAAGAATTGCATTAATAATATAAATAAAGCAATAAAAAAGGTTGCAATAAATGGCCCTATATATGATTTTAACAGAAGTATATGAAGTTTTTTCACAATGCTATTATATTTCTATACTTTTCTTTGATCATCACTAATGGATATTGATAAATCATTTAATAATTTTTTGCGAATTTCGTCATTTTATTTCTAAAAGAAATAATCTTTTGTTAGTAATTAAACAAAACATTTATTATATAGTTAATATTCATAACGTATATAAAAAATAAATTATTAGGTTTTCTTAAAATAATTCTCAATTTTGCATGTTTTTATAATGAAAGAAATTTTGAATTTTTAGAATATTAATTAATTGTCTTATGTTATTTCGCAGGATTCAAATTGCATTATTATCCGCCCTTTTTATCTTTATTCTTACGTCTTGCCATCGTTACTATTTTAATATACCTGTTAACAAAAAAGTTTTTCATTTTGAAATGGTTGAGATAGGAGGTGTTGATCAGGCTATAATGATAAAAGGCGACAATAAAAACAATCCTGTCCTGGTCTTCTTGCACGGAGGGCCGGGATATCCACTTTTCCCATTTGAGCCAATGGAAGATTTTATGGAAAGCCTTGAAGAGGATTTTACAATCGTATACTGGGAGCAGCGGGGAACTGGCAAATCTTATAGTTCGCAAATATCTTCGAAAAGCATGAATGTTAATCAGTTTATAAAAGATACAAAACAGGTTATAGAATACACACAGCAAAAAACCGGAGTAAAAAAGGTATTCTTATGGGGCCATTCATGGGGTAGTAATATTGGAGCTTTGTTTGCATCTCAATATCCTGAATATTTGCATGCTTATATATCTACCGGACAAAGTGTTAATCCTTTTAAAAATGAGAGGATGTGTTATGAGTTTGTTTATGAAAATGCAGTTAAAACCAATAATAAAAAAGCATTACGGCAATTATCCAGTATTGATACTATAGCAGATAATTACACACTTGATGATGCGCTTTTAGTACGAAAATGGGTGAATAAGTTTGGTGGAATTGTTAAAAGAACATATACTGAAAAACCTTATGTACAACTTAATGAAATACGAACTATTCTTACTGCATCTGAGTATTCAGTACTTGACAGGTTTTATTTGTTACTCTACCCATATTATTCTGCTGAAAAACTTTGGGAGGAGATGAAAGATATTAATCTTATTGAACAAGCATCCAGAATTGAAGTCCCGGTCTATTTTCTGATAGGAAGATATGATATAATTGTTTCTCACGTTCTGGCAGAGAGATATTTTAGTATTCTTTCTGCCCCTGCAGGAAAAGAATTGATATGGTTTGAGAACTCCGCGCACAGGCCGTTTATTGAGGAAAAAGATAAGTTTCAGGATGTGGTTAAGAACAAAATATTAAAAGAAGTGCTTTATAATGATGATGACTAATGTTTTATAAATACTTCAAATTCTCTTTTAATAGTTTCTCCTTTTTTATCTACAATTGTTAGAATATGTTTTCCCTCTGATGGCCTTACACTGATTTCGTGAAATACTTTGGTCGTGGTTATGTATTCATTATCGATATGCCAGTGAACCTCTGTATCGCTTTGCCGGTGAGCAAGCCTGAAAACCACTTCGCCGGCTGATCCATCCAGCTCAATAGGAATATATATCCCGGCATTTTTGGGCGGATAAATTATATCCATATTTTTAGCAATATTTGTATGTTCGCTGCAATCTTCTCTTACCGGAGGTAATTGTTTATAAAACGGGTTTTTTTGTTTGAAGTAATACTCCTGAACAGGCGGCAGAATGAACCATGGTTTTGATACTATGTTTTTTAATTGCTCGCATGACTGATTTACTCTGAATTTTTCATCCTTATCGGTATGAATTGTTTTATGATAAGGACAGGATGGAGAATTTAATCCCTGCAAGGGAACCCAAACAGAATCGATTATGTGGCAGTTTCTGCCTGCCCTGTGGCCGCTATATTTACAGACAGCAATTTGTTTCATGTCATCGTATGGCATATTAAACCACTTTTTAGGGCGCAGATATTTGAATACGTCAAATAAAACGGGAGCTGCGGCATTTATTCCTGTGAGGCCCGGCCTACCTTCACCGCTTGCATTTCCAACCCATATTCCTACTGTATATTCAGGTGTTACCCCAATAGCCCAAGCGTCTCTGTATCCATAACTTGTGCCGGTTTTCCAGGCAACAGGAAACATACTCGAGAAGTCGCGCCAAAAGATTTCTTCTTCAGGACGGTTTACTTCCTTTAAAGAATTGGCCGTGTGATAAATAGCACTTGCACTAATAGGTAGTTTGTAGCTTTCCTGACTTTCACCGGCCACGTTCGAATTATTCTTGTGCTTATAGTAATTAAGTGGCCTGAAGATTTTTTCATTATAATTATTTGTATTGTTATAATTTAATAAGGCTCGCCCAAATGAAGCAAAGACACTTGTTACTTCCCATAATGTAATTTCTCCTCCACCCAAAATAATTGATAATCCATAATGAGAAGCCGGTTTGCTTAATGTTGTAAAACCCAGCTCTTCTAATATATCCAAAAATTTATCGGTGGAATAATTCTGTAGCATTTTTACAGCAGGTACATTCAAAGATCTGGACAGTGCCCTTGAAGCCGGTACAGCGCCATCATATGTCCGGTTGAAGTTCTCAGGGCTAAATCCCTTGAAATTTGTAGGAATGTCTTCTATTAAAGTATTTGGAAGGATTAAGCCGTCAGATAACATCGCAGCATATAAAAATGGCTTTAATAAGCTCCCGGGACTTCTCAGGCTGTTTATCAAATCTACATGCATTTCTGGTGTATTGTAGTTTTGATCATAAACATTGCCCGTATATGCCAATGTATTCCCACTTTTTGTTTCTGCAACCAGGATGGCAATGTTGTTAATTTGGTTGGCACTGTTTTTTTTGTAATATTCAAGAGCCAGTTTGTTTGTAAATAGCTGTATATCAGCATTTATGCTGGTGTAAATATTGCTGCCTTTTTTACCTTCTGCGCGTATTCTTTCAAAAAGATGGGGAGCCTGCTGAGGGAATGCATGCGGCTTATCAGGCAACTTCTCCGACATGGCCAGTTTCAGTTCCAGACTGTCTAAAATGTTATGAATATGCAGCTTTTTTAAAAGATTATCGCGTTTTGTTTTCAGGGCTTTCCTGTTTTTGCCGGGGTGCACCAGGGAAGGGCTGTTTGGTAATACAGCGAGAGTGGCAGCTTCGCCCCATGATATCTTATCCGGTGAGTGCCCAAAATATCTCCAGCATGCGGCATCCAGGCCAACTACGTTACCACCAAAAGGTGCATTTGATGCATATAAGGCTAAAATTTCATTTTTAGAATATGTGTATTCCAGCAGTTCTGCAAGAAAAATCTCAATAATCTTTTCCTTAATCGTTCTGGCACGGCCTTGCCTGGATAAGCGGATAACCTGCATGCTAATTGTACTGCCTCCGCTAATTATCCTGCCTGACCTTAAGTTTTGCAAGGCGGCTCTTATCATTGAAAATGGGTTAACTCCACGGTGTGAGAAAAAATGTTTGTCCTCAAATAATAGTATGCTTTTTGTAAATTTCTCAGGAACACTTTCATTGTATGGTAATCTCCACTGCTCATCATCTGCAGTTCTTGCATTTAATATCCTTCCGTCATTAGAGTATAAAACACTGGTACCCGGTTTGTCAAATAATGGCTTTGGTAATATTGAGAAATATAAAGAGATAAGCATCACAGCAAAAACCAGGCTGAAAAAAGCAATTATTGTATGTTTGAATTTTTTTGTATGTAATATTTTTTTAATCACTTTCTGATGATTTAATAATACCAAAATTATTGTTTTTACTAAACTTATTTATGTTTTTGAAATACTTATTTGTTATAAATTTATTTTTGTAAAAAATCAATTAAATTGAGCAAGCTGAAAAAAGATGAAATTAATATATTTTGGTTTCGCAGGGATTTGAGACTTAGCGATAACAGGGCTCTATATTACGCGCTAAAAGGTGGATTGCCCTTAATGCCAATATTTATTTTTGATACCGATATCCTTAATTCTTTGGATAGAGATGACAGAAGGATTGCATTTATTCATGAACAAATCTCAAATATCAAGAAACAGCTGATAGAAGCAGGTAGCGATCTCTTTGTTTTTAAAGCTAAGCCTGAAGTTGTGTTTAGTGATTTAATCAAAGAATATGATGTTAATGCTGTTTATTTTAATGAAGATCATGAGCCTTATGGTATCCAGAGAGATGCAGCTATCTGTAAATTAATAAAATCCAAAGGGATAAATTATTTTAGATATTTGGATCACTTAATAGTGGATAAGAATAGAATTCTGAAAGCCGATGGAGAGCCATATTCAGTTTATACATACTTTAAAAATAAATTTAAGCAAGAACTAAAAGCGGATGACTTAAAGGAATTCAATACCGGGCCTTTATTCAATAGCTTTTTTAGGACATCAGGCAGCAGTAATATTCCATCACTAAAATCATTGGGATTCAAGCAAACAAATATTGAGTTTCCCGATAGAAGCATAAATACAGAATTAATAAAAAATTATCATGAGACACGTGATTATCCGTCTATGGATGGAACGTCCCGGCTTGGAATTCATTTACGCTTTGGTACTCTTAGTATAAGAAAACTCATGAGGCATGCATTAGAATTAAATGATGTTTTCTATAATGAATTAATATGGAGAGAATTTTACGCTAATGTTTTACTTCATAATCCTCGAATTGTGTCAGAATCATATAAAAAACAATATGATAATATTGAATGGCTGAATAATGAGGAAGATTTTGAATATTGGAAAAGTGGTAAAACAGGTTATCCATTTGTAGATGCTGGAATGCGTCAGCTTAATAAAACAGGCTATATGCATAACCGTGTTAGAATGGTAGTTGCAAGTTTTTTATGTAAGCATCTGTTAATTGACTGGAGGTGGGGAGAAGCATATTTTGCAAAATATCTTTTGGATTATGAATTATCTTCAAATAATGGAGGCTGGCAGTGGAGTGCAGGTTCAGGCTGTGATGCTGCTCCATATTTCAGGATATTCAATCCTAAAACCCAACTTAAGAAATTTGATCCTGACTACTTATATGTGAAAAAATGGATTCAGGAATTTGGCACACCAGGCTACAACCATGAAATTGTTGATCATACTTTTGCCAGGGAGAGATGCATAAAAGCATACAGAAAGGCGTTAAATAAAAGCTAGTGTAAAGAATTATTGCTGGTGGTTGATTATTACGTGAAATT
>JAWOBS010000242.1:0-10758 GCA_046484145.1 Bacteroidales bacterium | reverse complement strand
TCTTTCTCTACTTTTTTATCATCAGTGTCAGCTTCTTTTTTCTTAGATGTTTTCTTTTTCTCCTCCTCATCAAGCTTTTCTTTAGTCTTGGCTATCTTATCAGCAGCGGATTTATCCATTTCTGTTTTCAGATTCGCTAAAACATCAAGGTCGCCCAAAGTAGATTTTTCAAGGTTATCTTTTATTTTCTTAACAGTTTTTGTAGCCTTTTTCTCTTTAGCTTTTTTCTCTTTTGTTTCTTCTGCTTTTTCAGCTGCCTGTGCACCCTGGAAAACTTTAGTATGAGAAACAACTATTTTTTTGCTATCCTTATTAAACTCTATCACTTTAAAGTCAAGAGTTTCATCCATCTTCGCAGTAGTACCATCTTCTTTAACTATATGACGAGTTGGAGCAAAACCTTCAACACCGTATGGTAAAGCAACAATAACACCTTTATCGGAAGATCCTACAATAGTACCTTGATGAACAGAATCAACTACAAATACAGATTCAAAAACATCCCAAGGATTTTCTTCAAGCTGTTTGTGACCCAGGCTTAACCTGCGATTATCTTTATCAACATCTAAAACAACAACATCAATTTTTTCCCCAATTTTTGTAAATTCGGCAGGATGTTTTATTTTCTTGCTCCATGAAAGATCACTAATGTGAATTAATCCATCAACACCTTCTTCCAGTTCAACAAAAATACCAAAGTTTGTAAAGTTTCTAACTGTAGCAGTATGCTTAGAATTTTTAGGATATTTCTCATAAATATTTTCCCATGGATCAGGTATTAACTGTTTAATGCCAAGAGACATTTTTCTTTCTTCGCGATCCAGTGTAAGGATAACAGCTTCAACAATATCACCAACTTTAAGGAAATCCTGTGCTGTACGTAAGTGTTGTGACCATGACATTTCAGAAACATGAATTAGTCCTTCAACTCCCGGTGCAATTTCAATAAATGCACCATAATCAGCAATAACCACAACTTTACCTTTGACTTTATCTCCAACTTTAATTTCAGAATCAAGAGAATCCCAAGGATGTGCAGTAAGTTGCTTCAATCCAAGAGCAATCCTTTTCTTGTTTTCATCAAAGTCAAGAATTACAACATTAATTTTCTCATCAAGGCTTACTATCTCTTCAGGATGATTAATTCTGCCCCATGATAAATCGGTAATATGAATAAGTCCGTCAACACCACCAAGGTCAACAAATACACCATAAGAAGTAATATTCTTAACTGTACCTTCAAGAATTTGTCCTTTTTCCAGTTTGGAAATGATCTCAGCTTTTTGAACTTCAAGTTCAGCTTCAATCAGTGCTTTATGACTGACTACAACATTTTTATATTCGTGATTAATCTTAACAACTTTAAATTCCATTGTTTTGCCAACAAATACATCATAGTCGCGTATTGGCTTAACATCTATCTGTGATCCCGGCAAGAAAGCTTCAATTCCAAATACATCAACGATTAATCCACCTTTTGTACGGCATTTAACAAATCCGTTAATAATTTCATTATTATCCATGGCAGTATTTACTCTTTCCCATGAACGTAAAGTGCGTGCTTTCTTGTGAGATAATACTAATTGTCCGGTGTTATCTTCCTGGGTTTCAACATATACTTCTAAAGCATCTCCAACCTTTAGGTCAGGATTATATCTGACTTCATTTGCTGAAATTATACCATCTGATTTAAAACCAATATTTACAACAACCTCTCGATTATTAATAGAGACAACTGTTCCTTCAATAACCTCGCCGGTTCCAATAGACTTAAGAGTTTCATCATACATTACCTCGAGGCGCTTTCTCTCCTCAGGTGAATATGCTTCTTGCTTTTTACCAACTAAATCCCAATCAAAATCTCCGGGAGTTTGTTGTTCCTGAATATGTGAGTCCGGTGTTTTTTCCTTTTTCTCTGATTCAGGTTTCGGCTCTTCTTTAGGTTCCTCAACAGCCTTTTCCTCTTTTGACTCTTCTTTTTCCTCAGCTTTTGGCGCTTCTTTTTCCTCAGCTTTTACTTCATCATTCTTGCTTTCTGCCTCACTAGAAGTGTCTTCTTTTTTTTCATTTGTAACTTCGTCAGATTTTGCTTCTTCTTTTGCATCTGACTGATTTTCAACAGGTAAGTCCTCTTGATTATCTAATTTTTTTTCTTCGTTTGACATTAAGTTAATTTTTGCTATGTGGTATTAACAATAATTAATTGTATAATACCGGGTTAAACAATTTATTTTCAGCCCGAAAACGGGACTGCAAAAGTAGTAATTTATTGCTAAAACAAAAAAAAATATTTACTTCATCTTAACTTTTTTGAACATTTGTGTAAGTTTGTCATTTTCTTTAAAAAATCTTTCATTATTAGTTGCCAGTTTTTAAAATCATAATGAATTATTGTTAAATTTGAAGGAATAAAAATATACTATACGGTTTTTCGCTTAATATAATTTCGAATACTATGGATTTAAACTTTTTAGACAAGCTAAAGCTTAAAGTCAGATTTTCTATAATAATAGTATTCATGGTTACTTTTACCATGATCCTGATTTCTTTTTTGGTTTACTTTTCAAGAAAAGATTCAACTTTTGATTTAACAGAGAAAAACATTAATAAGCAACTGGAAGATCTAAGCCAAATAATAGAGATAAAACTAGATGAAAACAATAACGAAGATTTTGATGAGATTAGAGATATAATCAATAACAAAAGTTATCAAAAAAATGGTTTTGCTTTTTTGATGGATAACAGGGGTAATTGGATATCACCGCCTCCAAATAATTTTAGTGATTATTTTTCTCAGCAAACAATTTCTTTAATTTTAAGAAACCCGGGTAATAAAATAAACAGGGATGGTTCAATTGGAAACGCTTTAATATTTATTGAGCATGTTAACAATGATGATTTAATATTGGGCATCACTGTTTTTGAAAAAGACTTTTGGTATCCCACCAGGTCCAGGACATTTTTGTTAATAATAATTGGTATTTCTGGAGGTATTATATTATTTACATTCCTGCTACATTTTTTAATGCGTACAATAACAACTCATCTCACAAAACTTTCCAGCAATATAAACACACTTTCAACCGGGGTTTTTCCTGACTATATGCATTTAAAAAGAAAGGATGAAATTGGGGCAATTGCAAATTCTGTTAATAAACTGATTGACGGACTTAAAAAAACTGCCGAGTTTGCCGTTGAAATCGGAAAAGGTAATTATGACTTTGATTATAAGCCACTTAGTGAAAATGATGTTTTAGGAAATTCATTAATTGAAACAAAAAACAACCTCAAAGAAGCAAAAGAAGAAGAAAGAATTAGAAAAATAGAAGAAGAAGACAGGAATTGGACAGCACAAGGCCTCGCTGAATTTTCAGATATACTGAGAATGGATTATAATAATATCAGCGAACTGGCATTTAAAATAATCCAAAAATTAATTAAGTTCCTTGATATTAATCAGGGTGGTTTGTTTATTGTAAACGACGATGACCCCAATGATATTTATCTCGAGCTTATTGCGTGCTATGCTTATGACAGGCAGAAATTTGTTACCATGAAAATAAAACCAGGAGAAAGCCTGGTTGGAGCATGTTATCTTGAGCGCAAAACCTCATACCTGAAAAGCATACCCGAAACATACACTTCTATTACAAGTGGACTTGGAGATGCGGGCCCTACTTCCCTTCTTTTATCTCCTTTGGCCGTTAATGACGAAATTTATGGTGTAATAGAACTTGCTTCATTTTCCGAATTTAGTAAACTGAAAATCGAATTCGTTGAAAAAATTGCTGAAAGTATTGCTTCTGCCCTTTCTAATGCAAAAACTAACGAAAAAACTAAACAACTGCTTGAGCAATCAAGAGATCAGGCAGAGCAAATGAGAGTACAGGAAGAAGAAATGAAGCAAAATATGGAAGAAATGCAATCAACCCAGGAAGAAATGCAAAGGTTGCTTGCCCTTAATAATTTAAGAATAGAACAAGCAAAAGCTCTGTCTAATGTCAGAGAAATATGTCAGGATACAATTGCCAAGCCTAAAGACATATTGGATAAAATATCAAAAATCATTACTAAATCATGGCAACACGCTGATTATGCAGCCATTAAAATAGCTTATGATAATATTGAAATTTTAACACCGGGCTATAAAGACACCCCCTGGAAATTGTCAGAGACATTAAATATTAACAATAAATATTTAACTCTTGAAGTGGTTTACACAAAAGAAATGCCTGAAGCTGACCATGGCCCGTTTCTAAATGAAGAAATTGAATTACTTAAAAATATTGCAGCCATAATTAAAGCTTATTTGCTTGAAAAAATTTGAATTAAGTATTATTTACCAAAAACATAGAATTTTTAAATTATTTTTGTTAATATTTTATTTATGTTTTTTGATTGAATTGAAAAGTATTAAAAATAAATTATATGGGTAAGTTTTCAGATTTGCGGCTAAAACAAAGGTTTATAGCTTCTTTAATAATTGTTGTTATTATAATTTTCTCAATATTTGGCAGTATTGTTTATTTCAACAGAATAAGAACTACTACTGAAAGCATTGATAGTGTAATGTATGGTAACTTATTAGACCTTGTTTCATTATTCGACCTCGCTGAGTATTATCAAAATATAAACAATGAAGAGTTATTGCAAAAAATTGACAGGATACTGAATACTATAGGTTTTTATGATGCTGACGTTCAAGGTGAAGTGCAACAAGAAGTTGAAAACTGGGATTTATCTCCGGAAATGCAACACGGTTTTAATAAAAAAACCCTTAATTATTTAGATAATAAATTACCATTAAAAAAATATTATGATACAGGCTATCCTTTTGTAGTAACCTATGACGGCTTAGCTTTGATACACCCCGAAATTCGCGGAGAAGATATTTCTGAAGAGCAATATTTTGATGAGTTTTCAAAAAATGATTTTGATAAAGTTAAAAGAGACAATCCGGAGACAGGAAAAACCGAGTGGATATATTACATGAAAGTTCCGGCACATAACATTTATGTTTGTGCTATGATATTGGAAGATGATGTGCTTCATAAACCAATTAACAGGGTTATGAGACTTACATTATCTTCTTTGGTTGTAGCCTTTTTGATATTTTTATTTTTAATCATCGGACTTGCAAATTCTGTTTTGCGCCCAATTAAAAAAATCGGCAAAGTACTTAACCGTATTGCAATAGGTGATATTAGCAAGGAAATACCGGTAAGAGGCAATGATGAAATTACAGATATTGCCAAATCCTCAAATAAAATTATTCTGGCACTTAAGGAAAAGTCAATATTTGCAAAAGAAATAGAAAAAGGAAACTTCGATCATAAGTATAAGCCACTTAGTGAAAAAGATGAATTGGGGAAAGCCCTCATTGATATGCGAAACAGCCTTCAGGAATCTAAAAAGCTTGAAGAAGAAAGACAAGCTGAGGATAAAAAGAGAAACTGGACAACTGAAGGTATCGCAAAATTTGCTGACTTACTCAGAAAAGACAATGATGATATTGACAAACTCTCTTATAATATTATAAGTAACCTTGTTACATATCTTGAGGCTAACCAGGGAGGTATATTTATACTAAATGACAGCAGTGAACATGATAAGTTTTTAGAACTCAAAGGCTGCTATGCATACGAAAGGAAAAAGTTTATTGATAAAAAAATAGATATCGAAGAAGGCCTTATTGGAGCTTGCTTTATCGAACAGGAAACAAATTACATAACGGATATACCATATGACTATGTCCATATTACCAGCGGGCTGGGTGGTGCCAGGCCAAGTGCATTATTATTGGTGCCATTGGTCATTAACGAAGACTGTTTTGGTGTTATAGAAATTGCTTCATTTAAAGAGTTCGAAAGTCAGGAAATAGAGTTTGTTGAAAAGGTAGCAGAAAGCATTGCTTCAACAATTAATACCGTAAAAACTAATTACAGAACTTCAGAGCTTCTTAAACAATCTCAAATACAACAAGAAGAAATGAGAGCGCAGGAAGAAGAAATGCGCCAGAATATGGAAGAGCTTCATGCTACACAAGAAGAGATGGAAAGAAAATCTCTTGAAATGGAAGGCATTATGACGGCTCTTGATACTTCCAACTATATTGTAATATACGACCTTTACGGGAAAGTTCTTTCTATTAATGACCCTTATTTGAAGCTTCTGGGAGTTACAAGGGAAGATGTCGTTGGCAAAACTCATTCAGACAACCTTGTCCTAAACAAAGAACAACAAAAAAATTACAATAGGTTCTGGGAAGACCTTAGGGAAGGTATAGTTAAAAAAGAACTTAATAAAGTAACAATAAACAACAAAGAATATTGGATGCAGGAAACATATGGGCCAATACTTGACAATGAAGGAAAAGCATATAAAATATTTAAGGTTGCTTATGATGTTACTGAAAATGTTCAACAGGCAGAAAAGCTGAAAGAACAACAAAAGCTGATTGACAAAAATATGGATGAGCTCCAAAATGCTAAAGTACAGGTGTCAAGACAAGCTGTTGAGATGGAAGGATACGTTCAGGCTATTAATAATGCATTGCCTTCAATAGAATATGACCTGCACGGTAAAATAGACTTTATAAATGATGCTTATATGAGATATGCAAGAAAGTATGGCCCGGTGAATAAAGAGGATATACTGGGTAAATATCATCATGATTTCTTGATATCAGAAGAATATGCAGAATCAGAAGAATATAAAAAATTCTGGGAAGGACTACAGGCAGGGCAAGTGCAGACTATCGAAAGTGAGAAAAAGATGAACGATAAAACTGCCTGGATCAGGGAAATATATACTCCCGTAAAAGACGAAAGAGGGAATGTGTTTAAGATTATCAGGTTTAATTTTGATATTACGGAACAAAAAAATATTGAACTTGAAAAAGCAGCTCTGGAAGATAAAATAAACGAACTCAATAAAAAATTATCAGAATTAAAGAATAAATAATATTTTGATTTTAATAATTAATTGAACTATAAATATGATCAAAAATATTTTAAAGAAGTATTATAATTTAAAATTGCAACAAAGAGTTATTATTGCAATTAATATTACGTTAGTTGTTTCACTGGCACTTATTTCTGTATTAGCAACTGTTAATCGTCAAAACACTCAATATAATAATGCCCAAGAAAGCCTTTTCAAAGAACTTGATTACCTGGTAACAATATTAAATGTTACTGATGATAAAGATATTGAAGAAATAAAAGATGTGTTTTATGAAAAAGTGTTTTATGTAAACGTGCATGCAAGCTTAATTCATAAAACCGGCAAAGTTCTTATCGACAAAAAAATTGAAGGCCAGAATGTATCTTCTGCAGACTACTTCAGAGAGATGAATGAGAAAATACGCGGCAGCTTAACTTATTCTGATCTTAATGAAGATAAAAGCTCAAGGCAGAAAAAGCATATGTACTTTACTTATTATGAGCCACTGGACAGCTTTATTACAGCAACTGTTTACCACAAAGATCTCATAACAAACCCCGTGCTTAACACATTAAAGATTTTGCTTTTTGCTCTTGTTTTTACTTTGATAGTTTTCAGCCTTGTCAATTATTATGTTATTGGGGGAATCACAAAACCAATTAAAGGTTTAATGATAAGAGTGAAAAAACTCGCAAAAGGCCAACTTCCCGAAACATATGAATATAACAGAGAAAATGAAGTCGGGCAAATGGTCTCCTCTTTTAATGAACTCGTTGATGGAATTAAAAGAACTGCTGTCTTTGCCAGTGAAATTGGAAAGAACAATTTCGATCATGAATTTACTCCGCTTAGTGAAGATGATGTATTAGGAAATGCACTGCTAGAAATGAGGCAAAGCCTTAAAAAAGCGGCTGAAGAAGAACAGGAAAGAAAACAGGAAGATAAGAAAAGAAACTGGACAACCCAGGGGCTTGCAAAATTTGCTGATATCCTGAGACAGAATACTAACGATATAGAAGAACTATCATATAATATCGTGAGCAACCTTGTTGAGTATCTAAACATTAACCAGGGTGGTATATTTATCTTAAATGATGAAGATAAAAATGAAAAGTTTTTGGAGCTAACTGCTTGCTTTGCATTTGACAGAAGAAAATTCCTGGATAAAAAAGTAAAATCCGGTGAAGGGCTTGTCGGTACATGCCTTCTTGAAGGGCAAACAATTTATCTTACAGATATTCCTCAAAATTATATTAAAATCACCTCAGGACTTGGAGATGAAAATCCCAGCGCGCTGCTAATTGTTCCACTGAAAGTGAATGATCAAATATTTGGCGTCTTAGAACTTGCATCATTTAATAAGTTTGAAGATTATCAAATTGAATTTATTGAAAAAATAGGAGAAAGTATTGCTTCTACAATTTCTAATGTTAAAATCAATAACAATACTGCTGTTTTACTTGAAAAATCACAGCAGCAAGCTGAGGAAATGAGAGCCCAGGAAGAAGAGATGCGCCAGAATATGGAAGAACTTTCGGCAACACAGGAAGCAATGTCTGAAAAAGACAGGGAAAACCAATTGGCAATTTCTCATCTTACAGAAGAAAACGAAAAACTTCAAAATCAAATAGCTGAAAAAGAAAATCTTATCAAAGAACTTCAGGAAAAACTTGATGATGGCAAAAACCCGGATATTGCAAATAGCAATGAACCTGAAGATGAAGCCGAAAATACAGAAATCGAAGAGCAACCTTCTGAAGAGGACACAAAAGTTGATGATACTGAATCAGATAAAGATGAAGTTGAAGCCGGCAAAGATGATAATGAAGAAAAAAATGACCAGGATACTGATGATTTATTAAGCGGAAACACGGAAGATCAAAAAGCCTGGGAAAAACATCTGAATAAAACAGGCAAAAAATTTAAAAAAGGTAAAAAGAAATAATCCTTAAGCAAGTTTTATCCAGCTTATCTTTCTGTCAAACTCAAAACCGATTTTGCTAAGTAACTTTTTAGTTTTTGTGTTCTGTGACTCAACATTCAAAAATGCATGTTTTTGATGGCGTATCCTATCCAAAACTAATTGTCTTAAAATATTTTCACCTATACCCTGCCCCCTGTATTCTTGTTTGATATTTAAAAATCCTAATGAACCATCGTCGTGTGTCAATGCCCAGCCAACCAATTTATTATCGACCCAATATCCTGCAGAAATATCTTTTACAAGCCTGTCGTAAATATATTCCTCTGAAGTAAAATCTTTATATAATGAGTTGTTATAAATATAATTTGACATACCCTTCTCAATTGTTTTACAATCTATCTCGGGCGGCAGTATTTCTTTATCGCACGGAAAATAATATCTTTCTGTTATCAATCTCCACTCAATACTTTTGTCCCTTGTTAATTCAGGAAGCATCCAGTCTTCAACATTCGCAAAGTATAATGTTTCAAATGATAAATTCCTGAGAAGTTCTTTCAGGTCTTCTTCACTATTTATACTTAAATATGCCCAGGTATAATCGCTTGAACCCAAAAGAATAAAGGAATCATCCTTTTTATAATACTTATCCAATTGATAATTTTCGAAAAAACCCAATACCGGCATATTTAATATCGGATCCTTCTCAAGTATTTCTTTAATATCAGGTTCTAATTGATACATAAATATTAATTTGAATACAAAACCTATACTTTATCAAAACTAATGAAAATATTAAAATCAATGCAATATAATGTTTGAATTTTTTACTCTGAAAAATTATAACATTTAATCCCTGTTAAAACTATCCTACAAGCAAGATTAATCCTCATCTGCAATGCTTTAAGCCCTTTTATATCTAAAATAATTGTTTAATTAATTTGTCAATTTAAATGATTTTTGTAATTTTCTGATGTTATTTAATACAAAAATACAATTATGAATAAGTCCACTAAAGTTGTTTTACTAATTCTTGCCTTGTTTATTATTTTTCAGAACAATTCAAAAGCTCAAAATGAAGATAGAATTACAAAGGATGAATTACTTGCCGACAGTATAGTTGATGATAGTGCCAAAAGAGGCTCTCCTGCCAGAGTACTTTATTGGTATAAAAGCCTTTACAGGGACAATAATGATAATTATCATTTTAGTATAAAAACACCAATAAGTTTTACTTCATTTGGCATAGGTTGGCAAGCCGATACAAAAGACATTCCTGCAGGACACTTTAAAATTTTTTTCAGGTTAAAGAAGGAAGGTGAAGAATGGACAAGCCTTTATGAAGATGAGGGTTATATTCATCCAACAGAAACACCAAGGGAAATGTATTTTACAGATCTCCTGTTTCCGCCCACTGAAGAAGCGTATGATTATATTGAGTTTTATATTAGCACACCCAGGAATGTTAATTTACAAAAAGTAAGGTTAGATATAATAGATATAAGAGAGACCGGAAAGCCCGGCCCTATTCCTGGTGATGAGGATTCATTTTATGAAGATAAAAGAGCATGCCCTGAATTCCCGGCAATAATACAACGATCAGAATGGTGTGGTGTATACACAGCATGCCATAATCCAACTTACACTCCAACATATATCACTCCTACTCACACAGTGATGCACCATGGAGCATCACCTGACACCTATACTGATGGTTATGCAGAACATCGGTTTCAATTTCCGTCTCATTCCCGTGGCCGGAGCTCTGGGAGCGGCTTTCGCTACCCTGGCCACCAACCTCTTCATGGCCCTGAGTCTTTTCTGGCTGGGAAGAAAGGTCATCCCCATAAGCTTCTTCGTGGTGGTCCTCACGGTGATACCTCCGGTGGCCC
>JAWOBS010000238.1:0-7494 GCA_046484145.1 Bacteroidales bacterium | reverse complement strand
AATAAAAGCATTTGTTATGAAAAAACTTTTTATTACAATCTCAATATTTTTGGTATTAGGAGGAATTTCTGCAATTGCTCAAAAGGTGAGTGTAAATGGAGCTGCTATTCATATGTCCGGAAATATTCAAATGAAAATAAGCCAAATGGATTTGGAGTTTGCTGACCATAATGGTATTCCAGGAAGCCTTTATTCAAATGCTAAATTATTGTTGGATGGTGATCTGTTTGTAAACTCTTCAAGCAACCCGTTTTTTAACCTTAGTGGCCAGAATGGAACTTTTTCCTTCTTTGGAAATAGCGATTCATATATTCATGGGAGTATTGCTGCCGAATTGCAAAACTTATCTGTTGATAAAACCTCTGGAGGCCTTTATTTAATGACACCTGTATTAGTTAGCGGTTTGTTAAGTTTAAATAATGGAATTATTTTTACTGACAATATTAATGTTTTATCAATGGATTTGTTTTCTTCTGTTGAAGGTAATAATGGCAGCGATAACAGCCATGTTGATGGTTATATGTCCAAAATCGCTGATGCTACTGATAACTCTTTTATATTTCCTCTTGGCACAGGTAGTATATACAGGCCTATTGGCTTTAAAAACCTTAATGGTCCCACAACTTTTACAGCAAGGCATACAGAAAATAACCCGGCAGCCGGCTGGGATGCTAATCCTCCTGTAGAAGGAAATGAAGTTGACGGAAGTTATATTGAAAGAATTAGTAATATTGAATATTGGGAGCTAAACAAAACAGGTAACCCACAGGCTGATGTTATCTTGTCATGGGATGAAGCTTATAGCCAGGTTGAGAATTATGTTTATTTGCTGGCAGCTGTATATAATAATGCTGAACTCAACTGGAGAAATCTTGGAGCAAAGAATTTTGATTTAGCAAATTATCAGTTTGAAAGTTTTAACCAAACAGATATGTTTGGCATTTATACACTCGCTTCTTCTTTGCTGCCCGCACTCATGGGTGATGTTAATAATGATGGCAATGTTAATGTTCTTGATGTTGTTTGGATGATTAATTATATCACGGGAACTCCAAATCCCGGATTCGTCTTTGATAATGGCGATTTTGATACAGATGGAAATATCACCACGGCCGATTTAACAGCACTTATTGATTTGATTTTTGCCGGTTCAAAAGAAGTTTTTAAAGGAACTAATTCAGAAATTGCTCATCTTTATCTTGACAGTGATGGCCTTGTTGAATTAGAGAGTGACGGCACTCTCATGGCTGTGAAATTTCACTTTGTTGGCCAGGGCTTTGAGAATATAGTTTGTGAATCTTTGGTTAATACTGATCATAAAATCTCATATAATACCGAAACAGGTATAGGTGTAGTTTACAGCATGAAGAATAGTGCCTTTGAGGAAGGTAAAATTGATTTGATGAAAATCAGTGAAGCTGACATGAATGTATTAAGCTGGGGAGATGCCGAAGCTTCTAATGCAGTACATGAACTTGTTGATGTCGTTACTCATTACGATAATGACGCAACAGGTATTGCCGGCCTTTTGTGTGATGATTTTAATTTTGTAATTTATCCCAATCCTTCTGACGGGCATTTTTCTGTTAGTATAAATATACCTGAATCTACATTTCTTATGCTCGAAATTACTGACAAAGCCGGCCGTTTAGTGCATAAAACGAATAATGTTTTTTATGAAACAGGAGAACATGTTCTTGGGTTTAATATAAGCTCAGCTTTGAATAGCGGAGTTTACTTTGTAAGGATAATGGAATATGACAAGAAAGATGGTGTTTTGATTAACAAATATGAAGAGAAACTCATAGTCGTTAAGTAATTACATGATTATAAGTTTTTTGCGTCCAATAAGCTTGTCATTATTATAGACTTGCAATATATATAATCCGGATTGCATATTAGCAATTTCAAACTTATTGTTTTGAATCTTTTCCTTTTTTATTAAGCGGCCATCTAACGAGAAAATCATAATGGTTTTTTCTCCTATGAAATTATCTTTTATAGATATTTGCGATTTATTACCTGCAGGATTAGGATAGATCTCAAATTCATTTAAATGATTATTATATACAATGTTTGTTTCGGAAGAATTATCAAACAGACTATCTGTACTTAAAATAAAAGAGTTGCTTTCACAAGCCTGCGTACCATCATTCTGATGAATTGCTAATTTCAAAATTGCATCTTCCGGGATATACTGCATAAATTGTATATTACCTGTTACTCCAAAAGCACATGTGCTAGAGTGATTTAACATTAGATCCCAACTCACATTTGCATCTATTTCATTGCCATCGCTAATGTTTTCTTTTATGGCATCGTATCTGATGCATGTATTTAATGCATCATTACGAGAAATAGAAAAGTTAGCAGCATATATATTGTCTCCGGGTATCTCATCTGGATAAGTGCTGTACCTATTGCTGATGTGTGGCTCAACTGGTGCTAATTCTGAAATAATTGCAATTAGCGAGTCATTCTCTGAATTGGATTTTGACATTCCGGCTACTATATAGGATTCTGCATAACCATTAATATTTGAATTAATAGCATCTCTTATGTCTTTTGCATTATTTACCCCGTCATTATTATAATCGGTACTTTCAATTATTTTCCTTAAAGTAAACCAGATTGGTTCATATGCTTTATTTAATGTTCCACTGGAATATTCATCTGCCAGCATATGTTGCATCACTGCCAAACCTTCTGAGTTAATGCCTGACAGAACTGACATTTGCCCTGCAAATCCTATTAAAAGCCACGGCTGTTCATCTGTTTCTTCCGGTATGTGAATAACTACTGTCTGGTTTCTGATAATAACATCCATGTCATTCCAGTCCATATGCCTTGTAATAACCGACTTGCCATCCAGCTCAGTTCCTTCTGTCGCTTCTCCCCAACTTATTAAACTTGAGCAACCATTGCTAATATTTAAATTTGTTTCATTAAGATTTGCCAGGTCCAAAAATGAGTTTGCAACCAAAATGTCTCTGTAGTCTATTGAGGAATCTTCAAAACCTGCATCTTTTAGACCTTCAACCATTGCTGTTGCTTCATTTATGTAGTCCTGGCTAATAATAAAATGATCGGGATTATCAATTATTAGTTTGGCGAAATCCAGATCTGACCCAAATTCCGGAAGAATAAAGTTTTCATAAAGGTCTGTTATTTTATCAGCGAGTAAGTAACCTGTTGCATAGCCTCTCTCCTCATGAGTGCCCCATACTTTTACTATTGTAATATTATTGTCATCGCTAATAATTTCACCTTTTATCTCTTCCCCAAATAATTTTGAGCTTTGAAAGCTAATTATCACTATTAGTAGTGTAATTATTTTGCAAATTTTCATTTTACTGCCTGTTTTAAATTTTTAAAATATGAGTTTCGTTTTTGATTATTTAATGCTGTCTTAGTTAAAAAAAAAGTTAATAATATCTTGTTTTTTTTAACTTTGTAAACCAGTGTTTTAAGTGTAATTCAAAAATACGTTTTTTAAAATAATATTTAAATAATTTTTTTTGAAATTATTTCACATTGAAGTGTAATAAATATGTCTTTATTAATAAACATAACAGTAAAAAGATGAGATCTATAAAATTACTTAGAATTGTTATTCTGATTGTTAATGTGCTGGTTTTTTCTCCTGTTGTTTTATCACAGGGAGTGTTAATACAGGAATCTACAAAAGACAAAGGAGAGAAGGTTGATCCTTCTGCTGTACTTGAGGTTCGTTCTACCGAGAAGGGTTTGTTAATACCCAGCATGACAAGTTTGCAGAGAGAAGCTATAGTGTCGCCTGCCAATGGTTTAATGGTATTCGATACTGACAAAGCTTGTTTTTATTATTATGATGCAACAAAAGAAGGCAAAGCAGCTTGGGTGAAAACTGTCTCAGGTGATGCTAATATCGGGCCCGGCACTGCGGGAAAGGTGGCTTATTTCCAGGATGCAACAACTATTAGTGCCCACTCATCAGTAGAATTGTCAAATTCTGCAGAGGAGCCGATTTTTGTTGTTAAAAACAGTGAAGGCCAGACAGTATTTGCTGTTTATGAAAAAGGTGTTAGAATTTATGTAGATAGTGATACAGTATCAACCGGAAAAACCGCCCGTGGAGGCTTTGCCGTTGGAGGGTTTACCACAGGCAAGGCGGATTTGGATTTTCTTAAAGTTACACCTGATTCAGTTAGAATTTTTATAAATGCCGATTCAACAAAAACTGCCCGGGGAGGTTTTGCCGTTGGTGGTTTTACTACAACAAAGGGCTTCCAGGAATTGTTAAGGGTTACACAGGATAGTACCAGGATTTACATTGATGACAGCCCCGGCAAAACTGCTCGTGGTGGTTTTGCTGTTGGAGGATTTACCGCCGCTAAAAAAGGCGCTGTGAATGAATTTTTTAATGTAGAAACAGTTGCTGATGAACAAATGATTATTACTCCGAGCGAACCCCGTGTGTTATGGCATCCTTTAAAAAATGCTTTTCTTGCCGGCCAGGTTTTAATAGAAAATCCCCAGGATATCGGGATGAACTCCCTGTCAATTGGTTTTGAAACTAAAGCAAGTGGAAACAGGTCACAAGCCCTGGGTTTCGAATCAATGGCAATAGGCGATTATTCAACTGCAATTGGAAGAAATGCTCTTGCTGAAAGTATTAACTCTTTTGCTTTTGGAGATAGTGCCACGGCTAGTGGTGATGATGCTTTTGCTTTTGGAACGCATTCAATTGCTCAGGGTAGTGGTAGCTATGCTTTTGGAAGTTTAGGGCGAGATTCCTTGAATAATGTTATAGAAGGTTCTCAAACTCTTGCTGCCGGGAGCAATTCTTTCGCATTTGGGCTTGGCTCTGTCGCCTCCGGAAATGGCGCTTTTGCATTAGGCTCAGGAGTAAATGCTGCAGGGCCAAACTCCGTGGCAATGGGCTTCGGTACCATGGCTCAAAACCAAGGAAGCTATGCAATTGGCTGGGGGGCAAATGCTCAAGGGATGCTTAGCTTTTCATCCGGCTTTTATACTCAGGCAGAAGGTGAAGGAGCTGTGGCCATGGGAGATATGACAAGAGCTCAGGGAAACTATTCAGTTGCACTTGGAAGTCGAACAGTTGCATACTCTAGTTATGAAACTGTTGTTGGTAATATTAATAGCCCATATGTGCCTTTAGAACCATATGGATGGAATCCTCAGGATCGATTATTCGTTATTGGCAACGCTAACGCCAATGAACCCGGTTTTGGCTCTAACGCTCTTACAATACTCAAAAATGGCTCAATAGGTTTACAGGATGTTGAAAATCCCATCTTTGCATTACAGCTACCTAATAATGTAATGGATAATGTCGGGAATGCTATGGCCACAAATTGGTTTACATATTCTGACAAAAGAATCAAATCTGATATCAAAGACATGGAATATGGACTGAAAGAGATTTTAAAGCTTAAGCCCTTGTCTTATTTACACCATAATTCTACTGTTGAAGATAAAGATATTAAAATTGATGAGAATGGTTCCATAACACTAGGCCTTATTGCTCAGGATGTATATAAAATAATTCCTGAAATAGTATCGAAACCTCAAAATGATGAAAAAGAGCTTTGGGGCTTGTCATACGAAAAGCTTGTGCCGGTCCTGGTTAAAGCTATACAGGAACAGCAGCAAATAATTGATAAGCAGAATGAAGTAAATGAAGATCTTAAAGCTCGTATAGAAAGGCTTGAGAAATTATTGCTTGAGTAATTTATTTTTCTAATGATAAAGGGTGGGCTGTAAATATTTCAGTTCACCCTTTTTTATTGATAAACCCTTTTATCTTAGATATTTCAGATAATTCCTATTGTTAATAAATAATTCTCCGGCAGCCATTCCTAGAATAGCCTTAAATACTATTAATTCAAGAGGCTTTTAATGCAAAATATGCAATTTGTAGTTTTCTTGTAAAAAAACTTAATAAACAATAGTTTTATTTTGATTTATTTTTATTATTTTAACAAATTGTATAATTGTTTAATTTGTTTTGTGTTGCTTTTGCTATATAAACGAAATATTTCTGTTATGAAAAAGAAAAATTACAATCTTTTAAGCTTATCATTCTTGATGTTTGTTTTTACTATCGTTCCTAATTTGGCCTTTTCTCAAGGCGTTCTTATCCAGGAATCAACAAAGGATAAAACAGAGAAAGCGGATCCTTCAGCAATGCTTGAAGTCCGTTCAACTGACAAAGGCCTTTTAATACCCAGCATGACAAGTGTGCAGAGAGAAGCAATATTGTCCCCTGCCAATGGTTTAATGGTTTTTGACACTGACGAAGCTTGTTTTTATTATTATGATGCAACAAAAGAAGGCAAAGCAGGTTGGGTTAAAACCGTATCAGGTGATGCTAATATTGGATCCGGCACAGCCGGAAAGGTTGCTTATTTCCAGGATGCAACAACAATAAGTGCTCATTCATCAGTTGAATTGTCAAATTTGGCAGAGGAGCCGATTTTTGTTGTTAAAAACAGTGAAGGCCAGACTGTTTTTGCTGTTTATGAAAAAGGTGTCAGGATTTATGTAGATAGCGATACAGTATCTACCGGGAAAACAGCCCGTGGTGGTTTTGCAGTTGGTGGATTCACCACAGGTAAAGCGGATATGGATTTTCTTAAAGTAACACCTGATTCTGTCAGGATATATGTAAGTGATGATCCTTTAAAAACTGCTCGCGGAGGTTTTGCCGTTGGTGGCTTTACAACAGCTAAAGGCTCTACAGAATACTTACGTGTTACACCTGATTCTGTCAGGGTTTTTATTGATGATAATCCCGCAAAAACCGCCAGGGGAGGATTCGCCGTAGGAGGATTTACAACTACAAAAAGCTCACAGGAATTTTTAAGAATAACACCCGATAGTGCCCGTATATATTTAAATGATAGCCCCTCAAAAACAGCTCGAGGAGGCTTCGCAGTGGGTGGGTTTACTACGGGCAAGGATAAGTCAAATGCAATTAATTTTATGTTCTTAACTCCGGAAAATTATTTTATCGGGCATGAATCAGGTGATAAAACTGTTCCCGGCCTGGGCAATTCCGGATTATATAATACATTCTTTGGTTATATGTCCGGTAAAGAAAATATTTATGGCCATTCAAATGTTTTTATCGGTAATAAAAGTGGTTTTAATAACCTTGGAGAAGAATTGAATGAGGACCTTGGTTCGAAAAATGTGTTTTTGGGATTTGAGTCCGGATATTCCAATACTTTAGGAGCTGATAATGTTATGTTGGGATACCAGGCAGGCTTTAGTAACACTACAGCAGGAAACAATATCTGCATTGGTTCAGGTACGGGTTTTAGAAATGAGAACAATTCAGATAATATTTTTATCGGTTTAAATGCCGGGCATAATCATACCGGGGGAGCTGTTCCAAATGAGGCAAATAATAACATATACATAGGCCTGGAAGCCGGCTTAGGTCAGTTTGATGGTGCTTTAGGCTCTATGGGCTTAAACAATATTTAT
>JAWOBS010000099.1:0-4430 GCA_046484145.1 Bacteroidales bacterium | reverse complement strand
CGAAGATTGGTTTATAGATGATGGAAATGATTATCCGAAGTTAGGGTGGGAATATGAGGGCGGCGAAGAAGAGGCAGGGACAACTACCAATCCCCTATTTATGTTTCAGAATTTTATTACAGGATTCGCAGAATTTTAAAGGAGTGATTAAATGACTACATGGATTATTGTTGGAATAGTTACATTGATAGCTATAGTTTTTATGGGCTGCAAAAAACCCAAACCAGAACCACCAGATGAGCCAGATTCGCCTGATGAGCCAGAAGACCATAAGCCTGTCTACAGGGCATTGTTCGTTGGAGTTAGTAAATATAACAACTATGATGGTGCTATGGATTTAAAAGCACCAGAGCCAAATACGGTAAAGCTGAAAGACCTATTTAAAACATTTCGATTTACTAAAGACAATATTCCTGTTGAAAGGATAGAAACTTTGGTTAACGAAAATGCCACCAAGCAGGGAATATTAGACGCTATATTAGAAACCTTTAAAGACGCCAATGAAAATGATGTCAGTTATTTCTACTATATGGGGCATGGTGGAGTGAGGAATGGCGATCCGATTATCACAGCAGCAGACCATAAATACACTGACTACTCGACTATGATAACTGTACATGAACTTAAGGCTACTTTAGACCAGATAAAAGGACACAAGGTTATCTTACTGGAAACCTGTCATGGTGGAAACTTCATCGAACGAGGTGCAAGAGCTCTAGCATGGGCAGACTTTGATGAAAAGATTGTCAGGGAATTTGCCAAGTTATCACGGGAAACTCTCAATAAAGGCGATTATCAGGTAATAACTTCAAGTGCTGGCGACCAGTATAGCTGGGAAAATAGTTGGACTAAAATAAGCTATTTCTGTCATCCATTCATTATGGGATGTAAAGATTTAAAGGCTGACTATGATGAAGATGGTGTTGTAACTTTAGACGAGATACATAATTATACTACTGTCTGGATTGCCAAACAGAGTCTGCCTGAAAAGCAGGAACCACAAATCTATCCTATAGGAAGCGAATTTCCTGTAGCAGAATATTAAGGAGGTGATTGAATATGAAGAAGTTAATGATAGTGTTAATTGTTTTAGCTTTTGCCTTGGTTGGTTGTAACGCAGTTGCACCAGAAGAAGTGGCGGTTGAAGAAGAAGTGGTTGCCGAACCCGATATTTTGTGTGATGGGTACTATGCAACTTTCTATGATGATTTCCAAATGAAAGTCTGGGGTAATTGTGATTATTACGCACCAACAGGAATTTACTGGGTAAACTATGCAGACGGAAGAATGTTCTTCTTGGCTGAAATAGGAGAAACAGAAATCGAAACCGACTGTTGTGAAGATGGTATAGGGTATGACTTACCTGACCCGATAGCTTTATTCGGGGAATGCCCGAATGGATATGAATTTGAACTGGTTGTACCAGAAGCTGAAGCAGAATAATAATCATAGATTTAGGGCGTTGCAATATACGCCCTGATTTACACTTGAAAGGGTGATAGCATGGAAATACTTGTTGAAACATGGTTACAGTTGGGATTTGTAGGGGTTATTATAATAGTATTTTTGTATCAATATATATGCAATAACAGGGAAGAAAGAAAAGAATCTAAAAAAACAAATGAAACTATCACAGAGATTAATACTAAAATATTCAATTTGTTTACTGAAGAAATGAAATTCATTGCCCAGGATAGCCATGATAATAAAAAACTGAATAAAGATATAATGGTTATTTTGGCACAGATGCAAAAATTAATGCAGAAACACGATGATAATAGCAGGGAATCATGGACAAAAGTATTAAGGTTATTGACCGAGATGTGCGAAACCATGAACGGACAAAATCCCGCCATAAAGAAACTACAGGATAAGATAGTTGTAATACAGGAAAAGATTGATGAAAAGACGCAACAATAATTAGTTGCTACTAAAATTATTCCGAAATTTAGATATTTGCTATTGACAAAACTTCTAATTTCGTGGTAAAATAATTAATAATAGGGGGTCTTTGAAAACGATACAGGTTAAATCTGTTAAAACAAATCCTGATTTAGATTATATTTATATAGTTCCCTTAGGGGATTTTCACATAGCCGATCCCGCCGGGGTTGGTGGTTATACCCACATCAATCAAAAAGTAGTCTACAATGACCTCACCAAAAAATTCAAAGATATGCTCTCCTGGATGATAGATAATAAAAATGTCTATTCTATATTAATGGGGGATATATACAATACTGCTCTTAAAAACAGTAAATCTGATACCTATAAAGCTCAATATGACCTTGATGACGCAAAAGACTATGCAACTGAACTATTGACTCCCTTTGCCAGAACAGGGCGATTAATCGGGGGTATTGATGGTAATCACGAAAGTAGGTTATTAAGGGATGCAGGTAATAGTTTAACAAAAGATTTATGCGACCGCTTGGGATATGGAGTAACTTATTTTCATAGCCAATGCGGTTTTTTGTTTTTAAAGGTAGGAAACAACAAAGACTTTAAAAACGACAAATACAGACCTTATGACTATACGGTTATGTTTCATCATGGCAGGGGCGGCGGAAGTACATCCGGTGGTAAGTTAAACGCTATAAATAAGATGATTAGAATGGCACCTGCTGATTTATATATCATGAGCCATGTACACGCCACTATAGCAGAAAAACAGAGATATATTGATAAGGATATAAGGACAGGCAAATTGATATACAAAAAGAGATATTTAATGATTGCCGGTTGTTGGCTGGGATATGCTAATTATGCAATCGAGGGAATGTACCCGCCTGCTGTTGTGGGAGTTGGAAGGGCAAGGCTAAATGGTGAACCAAAAGAACATGGCTGGGATGTCCATGTTTCGATATAGGAGGTAATATGAAAATATTTATAATCGGCTCAAGCCAGTATAAAGATAAAATGCTCGAATATGCTGCCAAAATGGAGTTCAGGGGACATCAGGTATGTCTACCTGTCCTCGATGATTCCAAGTTTAAAAATACCCTAAAAATACTTGAAACCAACAGAAAGCGTATGCAATGGGCTGATGAAGTGCATATGTTTTATGATGGCAAATCACAGGGGACGGTGTTTGATTTTGGCATGGCATTTGCTATGGGAAAACCTTTACAGGTTATCTACATGAATGACAAGTCTATTGTTGATGGAATGAAAGAATATGCTTTGTTGTTTAAATGGGAATCAGGGCATTTTGAATCAGAGAATATAAATGACAAATCTATCCTTGATGATATTAATGAAAAGATAAACAGTTACAAATGGGTAACATCAAGATATTACATGGATTTCAAAGATTTGTAGTCAAATGATACTATGATTGTGGTAATAACTGACTACATTTTTAGCCAAGTGGCTACTATAATTACCAATGCAATATATTCTAGAGTATACTGCAACAATAATGGAATATTTCGTAATGTAGCGGAAAAAACAATCAAAATAGGGGGTGGAAGGAATGAAGATTATTTGGATAAATATTTTGATAGTTGGGCAGCAGGGTTTTGGGAAGGTGAAGGAAGTATTATAAAAAAAACAAACAAAATAGGATTTATTATTTCTCTTTGTCAATCTTTTGATGACAAAAGAGATGTTGAAAAAATGATGACTAAACTAAAAAACACATATGGTGGTCACTTCTGTTACAGAAAACAAAATAAACATTATCCCAATTCTAAAAAACAATTAATGTGGCGTATTACCAAGGGTAGTGATGTTATTAAATTTATTAAACAAATATACCCATATTGTGAGTTTAGGAAAAATGAATTAAAAAATGCTTTGGATGTCTATGAAAAATATCCACAATCTTTTACAAAATTTAAAATAATAAATATTGATAAAGCTAAAGAATTAAGGGAAAAGGGGTTAACTTATGTAGCAATAGGAAAAATTTTAAATGAATATCCGGGAACAATTTTTAAGAGATTAAATTATTATAATATTTCGTGAACACCCCTATTTTAGCATTCTTTGGAATTAAGTAGTATCAGAAAATAGTCAGGACTTTTATCGAGTAGTATCGAGAATGGTCTCAATAACATAAATGATACTACCGGTAATGGTGAATGTTCATGTATAAGAATGTGAAATAATTTATTCATGAGAGGTAACCTAAGACGCCTAATAGACGCCTAAAAGACGCCAAATTACCAGTCAGTATGTGCAAATAATGCACAATGTCAGGTAAAAACAAAGAAAGTTTACAATATTACTGCAGATGTCAACTAAAGAATAGTTACAATGTCATGAAATCGTGTAATTCTCATGGAAGGGAAGTTCATTTAAAAGTGAACAACAACTTGCCGCCATTAGCACCGACCGCACGCACCGGCATCACCTCGACGCGGTTCCAGCCCACGCCGGACACACCGCTGCCGTTATCGGTGAGGGCAGCAATTGTTCCGGCAACG
>JAWOBS010000051.1:0-3050 GCA_046484145.1 Bacteroidales bacterium | reverse complement strand
CTGCAAAAGGCAAAAAAGTTGTTTTAGTACGTATTGAAACTTCACCGGAAGACCTTAGTGGTATGGATGCTGCTCAAGGTATTTTGACTGCCAGAGGTGGTATGACATCTCATGCTGCCGTTGTTGCAAGAGGCATGGGTAAATGCTGCGTATCAGGAGCAGGAGCTGTAAAGGTCAATTATAAAGAACGTACAATGACGGTTGAGGGAAAAGTGTTTAAAGAAGGAGATTTTATTTCCTTAAATGGTTCCACAGGTTATGTTTATGATGGAAAGATAAAGACCCAGGATCCTGAACTTAGCGGTGATTTTGCTGAATTAATGAGATTGTCTGAAAATCATACCCGTATGTATGTTCGTACAAATGCTGATACTCCTAAAGATTCAAAAGTTGCCCGTGAGTTTGGTGCAAAAGGTATTGGCTTATGCCGTACAGAGCATATGTTCTTTGAGGGTGATCGCATCAGAGCAATGCGCGAAATGATACTTGCTAACGACGAAACAGGAAGACGCAAAGCTCTGGAAAAACTGCTGCCTATTCAACGCGAAGACTTTGAAGGAATTTTCGAAGCCATGCATGACCTGCCGGTTACAGTAAGGCTGCTGGATCCTCCATTACATGAGTTCCTTCCACATGAAGAAGCTAATCAAAAAGAAATGGCCAAAGAAATAGGCATTTCTCCGGAAGAGGTAAAAGCAAAAGTTGACTCACTACATGAGTTTAATCCTATGCTTGGACACAGAGGTTGCCGCTTAGGAAATACTTATCCTGAAATATCTGAGATGCAGGCAAGAGCAATTATTGAAGCAGCTCTGAATCTTAAGAAAAAAGGTATTAAGGCTTTCCCTGAAATTATGATACCTCTGACAGGTACTAAGGAAGAGATGAAACTTCAGGAACAAATCGTTCGCGATACAATTGAAAAAGTATTTGAAGAAAAAGGCGACAAAGTTGATTACCTGGTAGGAACCATGATAGAAATTCCAAGAGCATGCCTTATTGCAGATGAAATTGCAAAAAGTGCTGAGTTTTTCTCATTTGGTACTAACGACCTTACCCAGATGACGTTCGGTTATTCTCGCGATGATGCAGGTAGCTTCCTGCCTATATACCTTGATAAAGGTTTGTTAAAACATGACCCATTCCAGGTATTAGACCAGGAAGGTGTTGGACAGTTAGTTGAATTGGCTGTTAAAAAAGGCCGTGAAGGTAGAAAAGGCCTTAAGATTGGTATTTGCGGTGAACATGGTGGTGAGCCTAGTTCTGTTGAATTCTGTCACAGAGTAGGTATGGATTATGTAAGTTGTTCTCCATATAGAGTGCCAATAGCAAGGTTAGCTGCTGCCCAGGCCGTTATTCGTGAAAAATCAGGAGAGTCTACACATACAACTGCTTAAGACTTCCTTGAATATAAAAATGAGGCTATCTCTGAAACAAATCAGGATAGCCTCTTTTTTTTAAAATAACTTGTGATAAACTATATTGGGTTTGTCATGTCAAATTCTGCAGCAAACACTAACTCATCATCGAGGAATAACTCATAAGTCAACTTTGACAAATCATCATCAAAGAAAACATTCCATTGGCGTTTGAAATCGTCATTTAAAAGTTTGTTAGTATAATTATCTGCAGGAAAACACTGAAAAAGCCCGGTGCCACTACCCTCAGCATATCCTCCATAAAGATTCCGGTCTTCAGGAGTTCCATCCTCATGTCGATGATCATGCCTAAACCTTAACTTGCCATCCTCAGAAATAAATTTCCATGTGCGTGACTTGTCATCATCCACATAAAATGGAATAAAAACCTTGTCTTCCTCACATTGTGTAAAATGTATGGTCATTTCCTTATCTTCCCAACTGTCTCTCCCATCTTTTGAATAAATCTGCTCTCCTTTAAAGGACTGGCCACAAAAACCTATCAAGTTAGACATAAAGGCCTGTTCAGGTTCAGATAAAAGTTTTTTATCTTCATTTGCTTTTTTATTGCCGTTATTGCAAGCTGCAAATGCAATAATTAATACAGATAATATAAATACTGTTTTTTTCATGATATTAGTTTTTATAACATAAATCTATTAAATAAACTCATTATCAAGCATATTGAAATCTGCTGTGATGTAAAAGTAAGAAACTAACGGAATTAAAACAATTAATAACTTATTTTTTAACCTCTTCTATTTTATTTTCAACAGATTTAATCTTCTTATCAAATAAATTTTCATCACCTTTTCTAATATCCATTTTTATAACTGAATAAACCCTGTTACAATCCGGTTCAAGCTGATTATAAGCATTTTCTATTAATGACAAAATATCACTTAATTTATCAGCTTCAACTATAGTGCTCATTGGAGTGAGCTTATAATTAAAGCCGGAATCTGCTATCATTTTGATTATGCGGCTAACATATACACTTTTGCTTTCTCCTACATCTGTTGGAAACATTGAAAATTCTACAATTACTGACATATTCCTGATTTTTAATATTTAACAAACAGTTTACCTTACAAATGTATAGGTTTAAAAAATAATTCAAAATTTATTTTGCCGGCAAATAATCTTTTATTACATTTGCGTATTCAAATACCTTTTTTCTTATATAATAAAAATGAGTAAAATATTCAATATATCGGAAGCTGCAACAATCGGAATACATTCGATGGCATTGATTGCAAAAAGCACAACATCAATAAATGCATGTCAAATAGCTGATATTACTGGTTTTTCAAAAAATCATATTTCAAAGATTTTGCAGCAACTGGTAAAGAACGGAGTATTAACCTCCACACGCGGGCCTAAAGGAGGATTCATTTTAAAAAAGAAAGCGGAAGAAATAAATTTGATGGATATATACAGAATTATTGAAGGTGACATTACATATGATACTGCATGTAGAGTTAGTTGTGAAGACTGTCCTTTTGATTCCTGTATTTTGGGAGGCTTTAAAGAAAAATTTAGTACCGAGTTCAGGGAGTATCTTGTTAATAAAAAGTTGTCGATGGTTTGAGAGGTATCAGGTATCAGGTATCAGGTATCAGGTGTCGGGTA
>JAWOBS010000043.1:0-13931 GCA_046484145.1 Bacteroidales bacterium | reverse complement strand
ATTCGGAGGAAAGCTTGGAATTGATGCAACAAAAAAATCTGATGATCAAGTAATAATTGATAAAGATTACAAGACTTGTCAGTGTGATTATGATTCCTTTCAAACAGAAATAAAGAAAAACATACCTGAGATAAAAAAAATAAATACATCTCTTTGCAAAAAAGGAATAAATATAATATTTGCAGGTATTGAAAAAAATAAATCCAAAATAGTAAAGTCAGCTCACAATAAGATTACATCAATGGAATGTGCCGAAAATATTAAAGCAATATTTTACACAGATATTGAGGCAGATTTTGACGAAATAAACATGCTCATTTGGAGATGTGCAAATAATTATGACCCAAAAAGAGATACTTTTTTTCCTGAAAAAGATATATCATCGGCAATAGGATTGGACTGCACAAGAAAGACTAAGAAATATGATGATTTCAACAGGCCGTGGCCTAATATTGTTACAATGGATGAAACAACAATAAACACTATTGATGACAAATGGAAATCCCTTGGATTAAAACAATTCTACAATTCACCTTCTAAAAAATATCTTTCTCAATCTTATAAAGGTAAGGCACAAGCTGAAGAATAAACTCTGAAATTATTTTCTATCAAAAAAAGGATTCTTCGAGGAAACACTTAATGGAATACCATAGGTAATTTTACAGACTTTATCCGGCAAATTCATTTCTTTAGCAGCCATTCCAATAGTGTACATTATCCTGTTATCTATTCTTAAATCAGCAGCTAATGAAACCGCAGAACCTACAGCTATCCCCAGGTCGGTTGTATTAAAGACACAGGGGATATCAGGCTTTTTATTTTTTTCATCACAATTATCAAAACCACAGAGGCCACAGTACTTTAAACCTGCTGAATTAATGCGGCAACCTATCAATATAACAGCTTTTGCTCCATCAATTAAGTTTTGAGCATCACGAAGAAATATATGATTATCATCATCATTACCAATTTGCTTCATCTTTTCTGCAAGGCTAAGAATATCATCACCTGTAAGAATAGCAGTATATATATTATCTTTTCCTCTTGTTTTAGGGGCAGTTCTTGCGGCAATAAGTATACGCTTAGCGAGTTCCGGAACTGTTTCATTAAGAAAACTTTCTTCTTTAATAAGCGCCATATAACAAATTATTCAATAAACTTTGCAATACTATCAATATACTTAAGAGGAATATATTTTGGTTCAAGCATATTCCCAAATTTCGAAACTACTAATTCAACAGTATGAGTATGAGAATTATTGCCATTAGGCTTGCTATACAAATCACTTCTATGAAGGAATATAACTACATCAGAAAAATCTGAGATATATTCAGGAAGCAAATTTAAAGAAGGTTTCTTTTTTGTTTCAAAATCTTCGGGAAGACTATTATACTGAGAAAACAGTAAAAACGGAATATTCAACTCTTTAGCAAGCAGATTCAGTGACTGCATAATAATCTTAAGCTGCTTTTCCCTGGCATCTTTATCTACAATATTATCAACAAGTAGTTCAAGATAATCAATAATGATTAGTTCAATATTATTGCTTCTCTTAAGCTCTGTGGCTTTTGTGCATATTTCATTATGTGATAATACAGCTTTATCGTCTATAAAAATGTCGGCCTTTGCAATATTGCTAAGCAAAGTTTGAAGGTGATCTTCATAGCTGGCTTCAAATTTACGATTAACAACATTGTTTACAGACAAACCGGTTTCACTTTCAATAATTCTGTTAGTGATTTTTTGTTTGTTTCTTTCTAAAGAAAAGATGGCAATTGAGTGATTTCTTTTTATGGATAGGTTTGATGCAATTGAAAGAAGCAGTGCGGTTTTTCCCATTCCGGGTTTAACAGAGATTGTATTTAATTGGCCATTTTTAAAACCTGAAATTTCCTTGTCTAAAACTGTAAAGCCGGTTGAAATTCCGTTATTAATTTTTATTTCATTTTGGCCTTTTTTTAGTGCCTGATTCACAATCTCTCCTATTGAAGTAAAATCAGACACTACAGACTGCTCTGTGGTGTCAATAATATTTTCAGTCATGATACATTTGTTTTAATATTTTTAATTCAAATATAATAAAAAAAGCGATGCCTTTTTAAGATGTTGAAAAGTAATATTTATAAAATTCAGTGGTAGATTTATAGCTTTGTGGTTGATGCTTAACTCATAACAATCTCATAATCAAGATCTAGTTCATCAACAAGTTCTTTCCATGCATCCAGCAAATCTTCCTCACCTTCTATATAATGCCAGTAAATTTCAACATCATGTCCACTCTTTTTATATTCATCAATAAGTTCAAGAATTTTGAACAAATACTTTGAGGAGCTGGTATTAAAATAATTAACATTAAAATTGACAATAAGGGGCCTGTCCTGTGTTTGAGTAAATTCCTTCACCCAATCAGTCAGGGGTTGAAAAAACTCAATTGCATTATCAGGATAACTAGTACCCGAAAAGTTCATTACACCATTTAAAAAGTCAAAATTAATTCCAAATGTAGTTTTTGTGGGGGCTAATATCAGTTCTTTCATAAATCAAAAATTTTTTTTGAAAATTATTTTTTGGTTTTAGAGGCTTATAATTAAAAATTCGCTCTAAGTTAATAAAAACATATTTACAATTAAATAATACAGGCTAAAAAAATCTAAAATATAACAAACAATAAAATATTCTTAGTCAAAAGCCTAAAAATTAAATTCCAAGCTTTAACCTTAACAAGAATTACTCATAAAAATTAAAAAATCAAAAACTTTTTAAACAATATAATAAACTATTTTTGCACACAAGTGTTGTAATATTAATAATACCAATGTTTTTAAAATCTATTTCCAGATATGCTTTATAATTAATTTATCACTTACAAGTTTTCAGGCTATAAATAAAAATACCTTAATAATGACTGAACAAAAAAACCAAAAAAAATACTCCATAAAAGATCTGGAAAATATAACAGGAATTAAAGCTCATACAATACGTATGTGGGAAAAAAGATATGGGATTATAAAGCCAAAAAGGACCAACACTAATATTAGATATTACTCTGACAAAGACCTTAAGATTTTAATGAACATCAGCACACTGAATAAAAACGGCATTAAAATATCGGAAATAGTGCACATGGATACCAAAAATATGTGCGATAAAATAATCGAGCTTAATGGCTCAACAGGGATTGTCGATTCGCAGATAAATGCATTGATTATTTCTGCTACAGAACTAGACCAACAACAGTTTGACAAAACCATGTCAAACTGCATAGTAAAAAGAGGCATTGAAAAAACATTCACTACGGTAATTTTTCCTTTTCTTGAAAAACTGGGTGTCATGTGGCAAACAGGAACAATAACTCCTGTTCATGAACACTATATTTCAAATCTTATAAGGCAAAAACTTATTGTGGCAATTGATAATATTGATAACCAATCAAATGACAAAAATGAAACTTTTATACTATTTCTTCCTGAAAATGAACTACATGAAATAAACCTTTTGTTTAATCATTATATTTTGAAAAAAGCCGGTTACAACGTTATCTATCTAGGGCAAACAGTTCCTACTGCTGATATAATAAAGATTAGCAAGGATATAAAATCTGAGTATCTGCTAACTGTCATTACAACAGGACAATCGACTAACCAGCTAATTAAATATATCGACAATCTTTCTAATTCCTTTTCTGAAAAAACTATATTTATTACAGGGCCACAAGTGGCTGAAAAAGAAATTCCTCAATTTCCTAATGTTATTACCTTTTCTGATTACGAAGATTTAAAAAAGCAAATTGATATTATTAGCAAATAAATTTTTGTTAATAAATATTTTTTTTCAATAATACTCCCAAAGCCTTGGCTGCAAAGAGCTTATTTATATTTGTTATAAATAAAATCTTTTTGTTTGATTATTTAACAAATATTTTCATACAAATATATAGATATTTAAATATTTATTTATATATTTACACCGTAATACACTAATACATAATATTAAAAGAAACGTATTAGAATATTACTCATAAGTTAAATAAATAAAAATGTATTGTTATATAAATTTTATTGTTTAACTTTATACCATACTTTGTTAAACAACAAACTAGAAAGGAGACACAAATGACTGCATTAGAATTTAATTATAAGCTTATTGGCTTACAAAAGAATCTTAAGTATTTTGCGTACACATTAACTTCAAACTACGAAGATGCTCAAGACCTTGTTCAGGAAACATTTTTAAAAGCTATCAGTAACAGGGATAAATTTGCTGACAACACAAATCTTAAAGCCTGGACTTTCACAATAATGAAGAACACTTTCATTAATAATTATCGTCAGAATGTAAGGAATAATACAATTCTTGACAAAACTGACGATCTGTACTATCTAAACCTGCCAAAAAGCAGCAAGCTTGGCATTCCAGATGCTAATATTTCCATGAAAGAAATAGAAAGCGAAATACATAAAATAGATGAAGAGCAAAGAAAACCTTTTGAGATGTATCATCAAGGTTATAAATACAAAGAGATAGCTGATCAATTGGATTTAAATATTGGAACGGTTAAAAGCCGTATTTTCTTCACAAGGAAGAAACTTATGGAGTCTTTAAAAGACTTTAGTAACGCATAATTGCAAGTTAGTTTTTTAGTTATGGTTTGAATTGGTTTATTAGTTAGTTTGTCAAAAGGCCGGTATGAGAAATTTTACCGGCCTTTTGTTATTTATTAAAATTAAATAAAACAAACCTAAGCTTGCTTTCTTTTAAGAATGATAAGGACTGCTGTTAATGTTTTTTGTAATTTTGGCTTGAAAAAAAATAAACCCGCCGGTAATGAAAGTTTTTAAATTTGGAGGAGCATCTGTTAACAGTGCGGAAGCAGTTAAAAATGTTGTTTCAATAATTCAGAAGTTTGGCAATCAGCCTTTGGTTGTCATTTTATCTGCTATGGATAAAACAACTAACAAGCTGGAACAACTCACCGAAGCTTTTTTGGCCAATGACATAAAGAGAAAAGAAACATTATATAATGAAATAAAAGATTTCCACATAAATATAATGGATAAACTGTTTGACAAGAAAGATGCGGTTTATCATACCATAAATCAAACTTTTTATCACCTTAAAGTATACATCGATCAGCAAGCGGGAGAAAATTATAATTTTGAATATGACAGGATAGTATCAACCGGTGAAATTATTTCATCTCAAATACTCAGTCATTATTTAAATCACATTGGAATTGTAAATAAATGGCTTGATGCACGGAAACTTGTCATAACCAACACCTCATACCGTGATGCCCAACCTGACTGGAATCAAACTACACAAGCAATAAGGCAAAACACATTTGATTTCCTAAACCAAAAGTCCGAAAATAGCCCGATTATTATCAGCCAGGGCTTTATTGGTGGAACATCACAAGGATATACAACAACACTGGGCAGGGAAGGATCCGATTTTTCTGCTGCTATTTTTGCTTTTGCCCTGGATGCTGAAGAGGTAACAATATGGAAAGATGTATCAGGCCTTTTAAATGCCGACCCAAAGATATTTAAAGACACAATATTACTTCCGGCAATTACATACCAGGAAGCTATTGAGCTTTCATATTTCGGCGCTAAAGTAATACACCCGAAAACCCTGAAGCCGCTCTTAAGCAAAAACATTCCATTAAGAATAAAATCATTTGAATTTCCTGAAAAAGAGGGTACTCTTATTCATAACATACAAGGGCTTATTGACTATCCTCCCTCCTATATTTTTAAATTTAACCAGGTGTTATTATCTATAATGCCCAAGGATTTCAGTTTTATAGCTGAACAAAACCTTTCACTTATTTTTTCCTCATTTGCCAGGGCGGGTGTAAAGATAAACCTGATGCAAAATTCTGCTATAAGTTTCTCTGTTTGTTTTGATAAGGATAAAACAAAAACACCGGAACTCATGAATGACCTGGAGAAAAACTTCAATTTGAAATATAACGAAAAGCTTGAGTTAATTACTATCAGGCACTATGAAAATGCACCGATTGAAGAAATTTTAAAAGGGAAAAGTATTTTACTGGAGCAAAAAAACAGGACTACATTACAGCTTGTGGTTTCCTGATTATTTCTCATACAGTTTATTAATCTTATCAGCTAAAACCTGTGACAATTTAACATTGGACTCATGCGTCCATCCGGCAATATGCGGTGATAGAACAACCCTGTCATCATTTGCCAGGTAATCAAAGTCATCATTTAGCAAGTCTTTATCTAAATCACCAAACGTTAAACTCTCATATTCAAGCACATCCAAGGCAGCGCCTTTTAACAAATTATTTTTGAGAGCAAAAACCACATCAGCAATTTTAACTACCCTGCCCCTACTCGTATTAAGCAGCCATATTGGTTTCTTGAAATTTTTAATATAATCAATATGAACCAAATATTTTGTTTCTTCTGTAAGCGGCACATGAAGGCTCAATATATCAGCATTTTCAAAAATATCATTCATTGCCACCTCTTTAACATGGCCACAACCAAAACCTTCTTTGTATTTATCATAGGCAATTAGGTTAGCTTCAAAACCTTCAAGCCTCCTGGCAAAGGCAGATCCGGTATTTCCATATCCAATAATTCCAATTGTTTTGCCTTGAATTTCAACACCCCTGTTGCCTTCCCTGTTCCATACTGCATTTTTAACCTCCCTGTTGGCTCTGCAAAGGTTGTTTAACATAGAAAGCAGCATGCCAAGTGCATGTTCGCCAACAGCAACACGATTACCTTCCGGGGAATTTAAGCATCTAATGCCAATGCTCTCTGCATATTCAACATCAACATTCTCCATCCCGCTACCAACACGTCCGATAAATTTCAGTTTTTTCGCTCCTGATAAGATGTCTTTATTTAAAGCTATTTTACTCCTGATAATAACACCGTCATAATCAGCTATTCTTTCATAAATATTTTCAGAATCAGTATCAGGTAAAAAGACACATTCAAAGCCACTAGATGAAAGAATATCTTTCAAGCCTGAATGTACAGAATCTAAAAACAAAACCCTTCCTTTTGAACTCATTACTCAAAAAAATTAATTCATATCATCTCTCTTCTTCTCAAAGGCTTTAACAAAATCAGCATTAGCATTCTGGCAGGAACTACCGATTTTTTCTGTTGAAAACTCTGTATAGAAATCCGGGTTATATTCTTTTTTTGAGCTATATGTAAGTGGAATGCTTATCCTTGTGCCGGCTACAGGATTATCTGAGCGGTCAAATTTTCCAATATTAGGTTTATGGTTTTTTACGAACCACGAACAAACGCCAAATTTCTGATAAAGCTTCCCCCATGTATCACCACTTTTCACAGAATAAACAGTATCTCCGGGTATAACATATTTTTCTTCTTCATCCACCGCTTCAGCACTCTGCAAATCATCAACCTGCTCTGTTTCATCCTTGTCATTTTGAATATTTATTGCAGGCCTTGGATTATAAATAAACAAATCATAAACCATATACATGAAAAACAATAATATAAGCCCAATAATAACCAGGTTGCCGATAGGATGCTTAATTATCCTGGGAACTTTAAACTCATCAACTTTGGATGCTGCGGATTTATTCTTAATTGGAGAAAAATGACGTTCATCATTATCAATATTATAAAATGACACCAATTGAATAGAGACATTTTCTTTCCCACTTAGCTGAGTTTCAACATCAACAAGCCTACTTACCTTTGTTAATAAAGGCATTGGATCAGACAATATACTTTTTATGGTTTTTTCAGGTGCAGAAGTTAAATATCTTTCTGAACAAATCATCAAAATATCATTATCTACCGGCACAAATGGATATTCACATGCATTTGGTGTAATTATCTTATCCGAACCAAGTAAAACATTTTCGCCGGCATCATCAAAATCAGCATTCAGTGCAAGAGGATATAATCTTTTACCATTAAAAAAATACAGAGCACTATCGCCAACATTTGAATAATAAACCTTATTATCTCTAATTAAAACACATAAGCAAGCCGTTTTCATTCCTTCATATTCCGGATTTTTACATCCATATTCATGAATAAAGCCGCTTGCATAAACCAGTGCGTTAACAACAGCCTCTGCAGGATTATCAACAAAATCATTATCGAGATAATAAGAAACTCTTTCCAATGCTATTTCAGCAGCAACTGCATCTTTTTCTTCATTGCTGTATCCACTGCAAAACACAAGTGCAAAACCATTTGCAGTATCATAAGCACCAACAGTTTCTCTTATCTGCTCAGTACCGGAATATTTTTGTGATTTATATGCGTATTCAAAAGTTTTTAACTTTCTTGTAGTCATGATCAATGCTTTTTATAAATGACTGACCTTCAATTTTTATGTAAAATTAACAATAATACAATAATTGCAATGATTAAGTTCAAAAGAAATCATATGAAATGATCTTTTAAACGGAAGCAGCCATTGCTAACTCAAAAAAACTTTCCACAGGTAGTTGCTCGGGTCGAAGTCCGGGCAAATTCTCAGGCAATGCACTCCAGTCGATATTCATACTTTTCAGTGAATTCCTCAATGTTTTTCTTCTTTGGTTAAAAGCTGTTTTTACAACTGAAAAAAAGACTTTCTCATCACATGGAAGTTTAAAATCTGTTTTTCGTTGCAAGCGTATAACCGATGATTTTACTTTTGGAGGAGGATTAAACACATTCTCACTAACATGAAACAGACATTCAACGGAGTAAAAGGCTTTGCATAAAACGCTTAAAATGCCATAAGTCTTGCTTCCCGGGCCTGCACTCACCCTTAATGCAACTTCTTTTTGAAACATACCCACAAGTTCCGGAATTTGCTCCCTGTTTTCCAGCATTTTAAACAATATCTGTGATGAAATATTATAGGGAAAGTTTCCAATTATGGCAAATTGTTTTTCATCCAGATAATCCTTAAAATTAACTTTTAAGAAGTCGTCCTCTATTATATTGGCATTCTCTTCCGGGTATTTTTCTTTTAAAAACTCTATTGACTCACTGTCAACCTCTATTCCGTACCAATTCCATTTTTTCTCATTAATCAAAATGTCGGATAAAACTCCCATTCCCGGCCCAACTTCTACAACATCGGAATAGTTTTCATATCCTGTAAGGCTATCAACGATCTTAATCGCGATATTTTTATCTTTCAGGAAATGCTGCCCCAATTTCTTTTTGGGTTTAACGAAGTTATTCATGTTTTGATTTTGAGATGCTTAATTGACCATTTTCTCTCTTAGCCTTCGGAAATGATTTCGTGCTACAACCGTATAAACACTGCCGGGGTAATCAGTCATTAATTTCTGATATAACTCCAATGCTTTATCATCATTATTAAAAACTTTCTCCTGGATATCTGCCCTTTTAAACAAAGCTTCATCAGCCAATAATCCATCAGGAAAATTATCGGCAACAAAAGCAAGCAAACTGTCGGCAACATTATGCTTGCCTTGAGTTATCTTAATTTCTGCCATCATAAAAAAGGCATCATCGAGAATTTGATGTGTTGGAAAATCATTAACAATACTATCCAAAACTGTTTCAGCTTCATCAAGTTTGTTCATAAATAAATGCTTCTCAGCTCTTGAAAATTTCTCCAGTGGCTTTGTATCTTCATCAAAGCCAATATTATCCTGTATTCTCAAAGACAGTTTCATAGCATCATTAGCAATAAATTTGGATGTTGCAGCTTTTAGCACATCAAGTTGAGCTTTTGCCCAATCAAATTCTCCAATAAAATATGATAATCTTGCATTTTTAAACCTCGCCTCATGAGCAAGCGGATCATCTCTAAACATTCTATCAACCTCAGCATACAGTAAATTTGCATCCCAGATATCACCTTTTAGAAGCAATATGTCTGCCAGTTCAATCTGGCATTCAGCTTTTACTCTTCGGGATAAGCTTGGTAATGCAATAGCCTTTCTTAATAAGTCAACAGCTTCATCAGTTTTATCAAGGTAAAAAGCTTTCATATTAGCCAGATTTCTTAACAAGCGCACTGTTTGAGAGTTCAGGCTAAGGTCATCAAGCACATTTTCATATTCCTTTTCAACATCATACAGGTCTTCTTTCTTAAAATCATATTGTGAAATAACTTTTTGAAAATGGGCATCCATTTTACCTATTTGTGCTTGTAAATAATATTGATATTCTTTACCAAGATTAATTATATATTGATATGCATCCAGGGCAATGTCATAATCTTTATTTGACAAGCTCAGGCCGGCAACTCTAAGAACAATCTCTCCGCCCCTTTGCAACCTTCTGTCGAGTGCTCTTGCCTGGTTAAACGCCAGACGGAAATCCTTTTGTTGTAAAGACAGCCAAAGCAGCATTTCAGAATATATATAATTGGAAGGATATCTTTGAGTACGCTGCAGCAAAACTTTCCTTAAGGCATTATTTTTAGAATAATCAGGATCTTCGGCAACTGCATCCTGCATCAAACCCTGCGCCTGCTCCATGTATGAAGGACCCAGCTCAAGCAAATCAACATACTCTTCCATCATAGCCTCATAATCATTCTTCTTCTCATATATGTTGGCAATATCCCTGTTAAAGGGTACATCATCCCCAAGTTTATTCCTTCCTTCAAGATATGTTTCGAGTGCATAATCAAGGTAATCTCTTACTTCGAAAGCATCAGCAAGTGATTTAATATGATTTGGGTTTGACGTAAGGTCAGAAATAAGACTATTAAAATGCCGTCGTGCTTTTCTTTGATCCCCTTCCATTTCCATAATCCATCCCAGGTCAACTTCAAATCTTATATGCTGTGGATATCTTTTGATCTGAGACTTTACTATATCCCTTGCACTTTTTAATTCATCCATTTCAATATAACACTCAAGAAGGCTATTATAAAAAATTGGTGAATCAGGGTTCTTTTCGAAAAGCTCCTCATATAAAACAACAGCCTTCTCATACTCCCCATTTCTTAGATACTGTGAAGCCAGCAACTCATCAGTATTGCTTCTTTGCGCGAAGGAACTATATCCGGCAAAAGCAAACATTAAAGTTAAAAAGAGAATTTTCACAGCGTTATTAAGCATTGTATAATATTATTTTTGCAGACAATTTTTCAGCAAACAAGATTTTGACCTTACATCAAAAACGATTAAAACACAAATTATTTTTCGATCAGTTCGAAACCTGTATATTTAGCTAAAGCTTTTGGTATTCTAATCCCTTTTTCCGTCTGATTATTTTCCAGTAAGGCTGCCAGTATTCTTGGTAACGCAAGCGCACTGCCATTTAGTGTATGAGTAAGCCGGGTTTTACCTTCACGGTTTTTAAACCTAAGCTTCATTCTATTTGACTGGAATGATTCAAAGTTTGATATTGAGCTAACTTCCAGCCAACGCTTTTGAGCAGCTGACCATACTTCCATATCATATGTCATTGCTGCAGTAAAGCTAACATCACCACCACAGAGCCTTGCAACCCTAAATGGCAATTCCAGCTTTCTAAGCAAGCCCATAACGTAGGTATTCATTTCTTCCAGAATGTCATAGCTTGCCTCTGGATGCGCAATCTGAACGATTTCTACTTTATCAAATTGATGCAATCTGTTAAGTCCCCTGACATCTTTTCCATAAGACCCGGCTTCTCTTCTGAAGCAAGAAGAATAAGCAGTACATTTAAGCGGCAAGTCACTTTCAGAAAGTATAACATCTCTGAAGATATTTGTAACAGGCACCTCAGCAGTAGGTATCAAATAAAGATTATCAATTGGCACGCTATACATTTGCCCGTCTTTATCAGGAAGCTGGCCTGTAGCATAAGCTGATTCTTCATTCACCATCAATGGTGGCTGGTATTCAGTATAACCGGCATTAATAGCTTCTTCAAGGAAGAATGATATTAAAGCTCTTTGCAATTTTGCACCTTTGCCAATGTATAATGGAAATCCGGCACCGGTTATTTTTGTTCCAAGCTCAAAATCTATCAGATTATATTTTGATGCAATTTCCCAGTGAGGAAGGGCATTATCGCCAAGTTCGGAAACTTCACCTTCAGAAAAAACAATCTCATTATCTTCAGATGATTTTCCGGCTTTAACCTTCTCATGAGGAAGATTGGGAAGCAAAACAAGAAGTTCATCCTGCTTTTTGCTAAGATCATCAAGCTGAGCATTAAGCTCTTTAGCTTTTTGCTTTAGTTCAGAAGTTTCATCTTTAAGTTTATTTGCTTCTTCAGCTTTTCCGGTTTTGAAGAGCTCCCCGATTTTTTTTGACTTTGCATTACTTTCTGCAAGTACTTCTTCAAGATTTCTTTGGACATTACGTCTGTTCTTGTCAGTATCTAAAAGATCCTCAACAATTTTTTCAGCATCAAAGTTTTTAATCTTAAGTTTATCAATTACTTCTTTGCTGTTTTCCCTGATTTTTGTTATTTCAAGCATAATAAATACTAATATTTGTAAGAAGGTTCAAATTTAAAACAAATAATAAATTACTGAAATTAAAAAAAGCCGCTCCACGATAAATCACGGGCGGCTGAATTTCATAACATAATAATCCTGTTTTTTACTTTTCGGCAGCAACAGGTTCTATGTAAACGAATGACTTATTATCAGCTTTCTTTCTAAATACCACCTTACCATCAGTCAAGGCATATAGAGTATGATCTTTGCCCATACCTACATTAAGTCCGGGGCTATGAACAGTACCTCTTTGTCTGACTATGATATTTCCGGCAGTGGCCATCTGGCCGCCAAAAAGCTTAACGCCCAATCTCTTACTGTGGGATTCTCTTCCGTTACGTGAACTACCGACTCCTTTCTTATGTGCCATAATATTTGAATTTTTGAGTTAAAAAATAACTAAGCAACGATATCCTCAATTTGTATCTGAGTCATAGGTTGCCTGTGGCCATTAAGTTTTTGATAGCCTTTTCTTCTTTTTTTCTTAAAAACCAGAATTTTATCTGATTTAACGTGTGCCAGTACTTTTGCTTTTACTTTAGCACCGTTAACAACAGGAGCGCCTACTTGAACCTTGTCACCATCTGCCAAAAGAAGTACTTTGTCAAACTCCACGTTTGCGCCTTCTTCTTGTGCAAGCCTGTTAACATAGATCTTCAGGTCTTTTTCTATTTTAAATTGCTGTCCTGCTATATCTACTATTGCGTACATGTTTGTTAATTATTTAAATTGTTAACTATTTATCGGGGTGCAAAGATAAAGTTTTTTTTATTATTATCAATTATAGAATCAAAATATTTTAGCACTTTATGTCTTGTTCAAAAAAAAATCGTGTTATCGATATTGCGGGGCTCTTTGCATCGCTTTTTTTCTATCATATTTTCGCCGCCATACGGCTTATCTTCGCTTTCAACAGTCCCTTCCGGGTAAAGAGTTGCCAAACCCGAAGCCGGAAGTTCCTATCGGAAGCTTCCGGTTCTGGCGGATTCCGTCATTCCCCTGCACGTCATTCCGACCGTAAGGGAGATATCCCGTTGATAATCTGTAGAGACGAGCCTCTTGGCACGTCTCCCCCAGGAAAAAACGGCAATTCATGTAGAGACGTGCCTCCCCGGCACGTCTCTTTGCCGATGCAATTATATGATATTTTTTTGCAAACCTATTTTCAGGATTAATTATCGGTATTTTCTTTAATCATGCCGGAATTATGCTGCTGTAAATTGCAATCTATTTTGAGAGACGCGCCGAAAATAGGCGCGTCTGTACATTATTGCAATTTTATTCATTTTGAGACGTGCCGGGAAGGCACGTCTCTACAGGGAGTTATTCTTTTAATAGACCTTCCCTAATTTCAACAAGATCCTTCGCCGATGGCTCAGGATGACAGGTGCTTTATTGAGGGGGTAGGGAAAAAGGGCAGGCGCAGCCTGCCCTTTTTCCCTTATTGCCAACGCTTCTCGCTCGTCATTCCAAACGAATGTGAGAGATTT
>JAWOBS010000041.1:0-4612 GCA_046484145.1 Bacteroidales bacterium | reverse complement strand
TTTACAATTGTTTTTACAGCACTCCTGTTAGTATAGGCCGGGCTTGACCGGCCTAATTGTTAATGAGGATTGCGCTCGTAAGGACAGGGCTTGACCTGTCCGATAAAACAATGCCATGCTATATCCGTTTTGATGTTAGTACCCGACAAAGGGATTTCCCTGACCTAATATACAGGGCTTGACCTGTCCGTAAAAACAGTTTTTTACACCATGAACAAAGCATTTTGAAAATGTTGTCATTAGTACCGAAGGGAGAAATCTCGTAACTTTTACCGGACAACAGTGATTTTATTTGCAATTTTTTTATTCTGAAAACGAATTTTCAATGAACAAATATTTAGCCTTGTTGTTTTGAGACCAACGGGCATTATTTGTTAACAAATATTGATTTTGGGTATTTATTTCAAAAAAATAAATATCTTTGTGCCGTTTAATAATCCTAATTAATAATCTAAAAGAAAAAATTATGAAAAAGATTGCATTGATTTTAGTTTTAATGGTGGGAATATCTTCATTCTCTTTTGCTGAAGATGATAAAAATCATTCAGCCGGTGATATTTCAGTTGAGGTAAATTTTGTACCACTTAGCGCAACGCCAATTCAATTAAATTTCCTTAAAGGACGTTTCTTTTTAAGCGACAACATGGCTGTAAGGCTTGGATTTATGTTTGATATATCAACAATAAGTGATACTCAACATGATCCTGATGATATTAATAATATAGAAAAGGAAACCGACAGGATTACAGATTTTGGTTTGACGCCTGGTATTGAAATCCATTTCCCATTAGGCAACAGAGTATCTCCTTATGTTGGTGCTGAGCTTGGTTTTTCAACCAGATCAACAAAGTATGAATACTCAACAAACTTTAATAATGATAACATAACTCAAACCGGTATTGGTGGTTTTACACAATTTGGATTGAATATGCTAGTTGGAACTGATGTTGCTATTTACAAAGGATTGTATTTAGGAGCTGAGTTTGGTTTTGGTTTTTCAACTACTTCTTTCCCTGATGTTGTTACAACTGCTACAACCGGTGGTGTTACAGTAACAGAAACTATTGTTGATAACTCATCAGTATTTTCACTGGGAACAGTAGTTAATCCTGCAATTCGCTTAGGCTGGACTTTCTAAGGTTTTATTGCAATAATTTTATAAGGGGGAGCTATCCCCCTTTTTTTATATCCATAATTTGATAAAACCAATTATTTTATTAATCTTTGCCTGTTTTATAATTAAATTACACATGTTTTATGGCAATACATTGGATTGATTTAATGATTTTTGTTATATACCTGGTAGGCGTTTTGGGTATAGGTTTTTATTTTTTGAACAAAAATAAGTCAAAAGACGATTATTACGTTGGAGGCAGATCAATGTCGTCTGTACATGTCGGCTTATCAGTTGTTGCGACAGATGTTGGCGGTGGGTTTTCAATTGGCCTTGGTGGTCTGGGTTTTATTATGGGTTTATCAGGTAGCTGGATGCTTTTTACCGGACTTTTGGGAGCATGGATAAGTGCGGTATTATTAATTCCACGGGTTTATCCGGTTGCAAAAAGGAAATCGTTTTTAACATTCCCCCAGGCTCTTAATCATTTTTATAATGGTAATGTGGCATACATTGCAGGTATAATTGCATTAATAGGATATATTGGTTTTACCAGTTCACAAATTCTGGCCGGCGCAAAACTTGCATCAGCCACCTTCCCTTCTCTAAGCATAGATCATGCAATTCTTGCAATGGGTATAATTGCAGTAGTTTATACTGTTGTTGGTGGTATTAAAGCTGTGATTTATACAGATACTGTTCAATGGATATTACTAATGGGTGGATTGATTTTAATAGGAATACCACTTGGATATCAATCAATTGGCGGATGGGAAGCAATAAAACATTCACTGCATCCCGAGTTATTTTCTTTAACAAATATTTCATTTGTCCAGCTGTTTAATTGGCTTATTACAATATTGCCTATTTGGTTTGTCGGCATGACTTTATATCAGAGGATTTATGCATGTAAAGATGTTAAAACAGCGAAAAGAGCCTGGTATATTGCCGGAGTTTTTGAATATCCTTTGATGGCATTTATGGGTGTTGTGCTGGGTTTATTTGCAAAAATAGCATTTGACCAGGGGATGTTTGAAAGCATTGGTTATATTGCCGGCACAGAAATAGATGCTGAGTTGGGCTTGCCTTTACTGCTAAGAACAATTCTTCCTGTTGGTTTAATGGGTGTTATGATGGCTGCTTACTTCTCAGCGATAATGTCAACTGCCGATAGTTGCTTAATGGCTGCTAGTGGTAATTTCACTACTGATGTCGTCGGTTCATTAAAAAAAGATAAAAAGGGTTTTAATATCCGGTTTTCTCAGATTGTTACATTATCAATTGGTGCAATAGCAATATTCTTAGCATCTACAATGGAAAATGTACTTGAGCTTATGCTTTATTCATATGCATTTATGGTTTCGGGCTTACTTGTGCCTGTTCTGGGTTTTATTTTTCTTAAAAAACCATCCGCTATTGCAGCTATGGTATCTATGATTCTTGGCGGACTAACTACATTAAGCCTTATTCTTATTGGGTCTGATTTACCATATGGTCTGGATGCTAACTTTTTTGGAATTAGCTTGTCGGCTATTAGTTTTATTATTATTCATAAATTGCACAAGAATTACTTTAAATCTATAAAACGTTATTTTATAATTATTTTCAGGAAACTTTTTAAATTAAAATAATTTCTCATTATCAGATTTATTTTATATTTTTGTAAAATAAACGTAAAATAAAAGTATTATGATGAAATTTATTCTGTTTTGCAAAGTTTTTATTCTCTTTGCAGTAATAAGTAATGCACAACCTCATGAATTAATTTCACCTATCTATCCGGATGCTATTCCTAATACAAGTGATCATTCAGAGGCAGTATATTTATCTAATAGCTCTTATGAAGCTATTAAGTCCTTTTATTTAAAACAAGATAATGTATTATCAGAAGAAGAAAAGGATGAAGGTGATATTGGTAAAAAATGTTCTGTTAAGTTTAGCCTGGAAAAGAAAAGCTATACTGAAGACTTCAAGACGGGCGTTAGTATCTATCATAAAACCGGCAATGCCAAACATGTTATTATGGTGCTGGATAAATTTCGCACTGCAGTTGCCACTGATAATTATTCTGGTGTAGAATATGAAAATCTAAAAGAAAAATATGAACATCTGAAATATTATCATTTTCCGGTTGTAAATGACCCTCAAAAGAACAGAAAGATTTCCAAAAGTGAGGAAATTTATAAGAAATACGAAAATATTGATAAACAAACAGCTAAAGGAGCTGAAATGACAGGCGAAGAGGTTCAACAAAAGTATATGCAGCTTGTATCACAAGGAAAACACCAGGAAGCTGCAGATCTTATGAAAAACTTCTCCGAATCTGCTATGCAAACTGCATCGGATATGCTAGATATGGATAAATGGGAAGAATGTCTTAAAGAGATGGAAAAATATGCTTATAAAAACAAAATAATAATCGCAAACAAATAAAATGCTTTCATGCTTATTGAAAAGCAGCAGCTAATAAGTTGCTGCTTTTTTCTTGTTAATATCTCTTCTTTACATTATATCAGTAAGTTGATAAAATGACGCTTTTCTTATTAGCTTTATAACAATTTATTCCGTCATATCATTTTATCATAATGAATAAATAACGAAATTTGTAATAACAAGTATGGTTTTCTTCAAATATATTTTGCAAAAATATTAAAATAATAAAAAATGAAACTTATGAAGAGTTTTGCCAGTGACAATAATGCTCCCGTGCATAATGAAATTCTAAAAGCATTAAGTGAAGCCAATAATGGAGATACAGTGGCATATGGCGATGATATTTACACTTATGAAGCTGAGAGAAAGTTTAATCAGCTTTTCAACTCAGATGTAAAAACCTTTTTTGTTTTTAATGGCACTGGTGCTAATGTTGCAGCAATTTCTCACCTCACTAATCCTTACCATGCAATAATATGTGCCGAAACAGCACACCTAAACCACGATGAATGCGGAGCACCGGAAAAGTTTTCAGGGTGCAAGCTATTAACAGTAAAATCCCCTGATGGTAAGATACATGCTGACCAGTTGGAAAAATTCATGTCATCCAAAGGTTTTGAACATCACTCACAAGCAAAGGTAATTTCCATTTCTCAACCAACAGAGCTTGGCACATTATATAAGCCTGACGAAATACTGAAATTAGCTCATTTTGCTAACTCTAATGATCTTTTTCTGCATGTAGACGGTGCCAGGATATCAAATGCTGTAGCATCATTAAATATTTCTCTTGCCGAAATGATTACTTACACAGGCGTAGATGTTATTTCTTTTGGAGGAACAAAAAATGGAATGATGTATGGCGAAGCAGTTGTTTTTCTTAATGAATCATTAGCTGCAGATTTCAAATATGTCAGGAAACAGTCTATGCAACTGGCTTCCAAGATGAGATACATTTCAGCTCAGTTTAATACTTTCTTTGTTAATGATCTTTGGTTGAAAAATGCAAGGCATGCTAATTATATGGCGCTGTATTTAGCAGAAAAAATCAAGGATATCCCCGAA
>JAWOBS010000250.1:0-6609 GCA_046484145.1 Bacteroidales bacterium | reverse complement strand
ACTTTCCGAAAAGGACCGGGCATGATACGCGGTGAAAATACTTTCCTTGTTGCATATATTACTTTTGACAAAATAGCCGGAGCAGATGACCTGTCGGTTATAGAGCAAGCAAAAGCCATTATCCGGGAAAAAATAAATAATGAGGAAATCAATGTACCGCAGGGAGTTAATTTCAAGTTCTCCGGCAACTATGAAAATCAGATGAGGGCAGAACGTCGCCTGATGCTGGTAATTCCACTATCGATGATAGTGATCTTTTTAATATTATATTTCCAATTCCGCTCGGCAGCAACATCATTAATGATATTCTCAGCTATAATCCTTGCATTCTCAGGAGGATTCATTATGTTATGGCTATATGGGCAGTCGTGGTTTTTGAATTTTAGCGCATTTGGAGTTAACATGAGAGAGTTGTTTCAAATGGATGTGGTGAATCTTAGTGTTGCAGTATGGGTAGGTTTTATAGCATTATTTGGTATAGCAACTGATGACGGCGTTCTTATAGCTACTTACCTTAAAAACAGCTATAAGAAACATAAACCAACAAATTATAAAGAGCTCCATGATTCAGTATTGGAAGCAGGAAAAAAACGTATTCGCCCTGCACTCATGACAACAGCAACAACGCTTTTAGCTTTGCTCCCGATTTTAACTTCTTCAGGCCGGGGTGCTGATATAATGATACCTATGGCAATTCCTGCCTTTGGCGGGATGACTATCGCCCTGATCACCCTGTTTCTTGTACCTGTCTTATACACAGCATGGCATGAATATTTAATCAAAAAACGTAATAGTTATGAAAAAGCTTCTTAATCATATAAGAACTCATATAAATAATTATAAGCATTTAAAAATGGCCAAAGTTCTGTTGCTAATCATTTTTATTGTTGCCGGCCATGCATTAAACGCACAGCAATACCCTGAAGCTTATCTTGATGATGCAATTAATAACAATCCGGCCATAAATGCCAAACTAAAGGCCTATGAAGCTGATTTGCAAGAAATTAATATTGCAAGAACTCTGCCCGACCCTCAACTTGCTGCCGGTATTTTTACTCCGTCGATGAGCAGGCTGATGGGAGATCAATGGTTTGATGTTGAGATAATGCAGATGTTTCCCTGGTTTGGAACATTAAATAAACAAAAAAATGCTGCTCAGGAATTATCACAAAAAAGTTTTCATGAATACAGGCTTGAAAGAAATACTGTGTTTATGGAAATTACAACACTTTGGCTCAGAATTTACCAAAAAGAACAGCAGATAAAACTAATAGATCAGTTTGTAAAAAATTTAAAAGCAAAGGAAGATCTGATATACTCCCGCTATGAGGGTGGAAAGCAAAAATCAGGACTTACCCTGGATATATACAGAATGGAAATTCAGCTTGCAGAATTATACAACCGTAAAAAGAAACTCAATGAAGACATAATCTCCCTAACACGGAGTTTTAATATCTTAATAAAACGCGAAGAACTGTCAGAAATAGAAACCCCGGCCTCATTGAAAAATATAGATAAAACAGAAGATTCCGAAAAAATTCAAGACTCATTTGAAAATAATCCGGGCCTCAATATGGCGCAATCATCAAAGGAAGCAGCAAAAATAAACAGGGATATCAGCAAGTTAAAAACACGACCAATGATGGGTATCGGCCTTAAATACTCATATTTTTCGGAAGGAGATCCTAATATGGGACAGATGGATGGCGGACATATGATAATGCCAATGATTTCTGTTAGTTTGCCAATCTATAGAAGTAAAAATCAGGCAAGAGTGCAAAAAGCTGAGCTATTTGCAAACGCAGCAGATTACAGGGAAGAAGAACAATTAAATAAACTGCAAATCGAATGGACAAATATTCAGTCATCACTGAAAAACCTTCAAAATGACTACGGCTTTTATTCTGAACAACTCGAAATAACTTATAAGACCTGGGATTTAATAACTGCCGGCTATGCCTCCGGTGATGAAGGATTTGATGAGCTTTTAAGAGTTCAGGATCAGTTAATAGAACTTGAATGGAGAATACTTAATACGATTATTGAACAACATATCCTTTTTGCAAAATCAGATATGCTGCAAGCAAAAAATGTATTTAAATAAAGGAGAATTATCATGAAAAAAGAAAAAATAAAAACCATAGGTTTATATTCGGGCTTAGTACTGGCCGGACTTATAGCGGGCTGGTTGCTATTTGGAAGAACCGGAGATAACAATGACAAGCATATCCAAGATGAAGAAACTACCCAGGAAAACATAGAATACACATGTTCCATGCACCCGCAAGTAAGACAGGATGAACCGGGAGATTGCCCTATTTGTGGTATGGACTTAATCCCTGTTGCAGATCATGACGATCATCAGGAAGATGACCCATTCTTATTTTCTATGCAGGAAAGGCATGCAAGCTGGGCAAATGTCCAAACACAAAAAATTGAAAAGATAAATACAGGTGCAAACATAAATCTATCAGGAAAGGTAGCTGTTAACGAAAAAGAAAAACGTTTGATAACTGCCCATTTCCCCGGAAGGATAGAAAAGCTTTATGCAAATTATACCGGAAAGTACATTCAAAAGGGAGAAAAACTAGCCACTGTATATTCTTCTGAAATGGCTAGTGCCCAGGAAGAGCTTTTACAGGCATCTGCAAACAAAGACGCTCAACCACGATTATATAATGCAGCAAGAAAAAGACTCAAACTGTTTAACCTAACAGAACAACAAATAAACAATATTGAATCAGAAAGGGAAGTATCATCAACCATGGATGTGTATTCTACGACCAGTGGTTATCTGTCACAAAGATCTGTTTCAGAAGGAGATTATATAAACATTGGACAAGAGCTTTTTGCAATTACCGGATTAAATACTGTTTGGATTGAACTGGATGTCTATGAAAATCAAATAAATCATGTAAGCTCGGGTCAAAGAGTAATTGTAGAAGTTCCTGCATTACCCGAACAAGAATTCACAGGAGAAGTCGAATTTGTAGACCCTTTCCTGGATCCGGAAAGCAGGAGCACAATAATAAGATTAACTGTATCCAACAATAGGAACTTGCTAAAGCCGGAAATGTTGGTTAATGCCACAATCAAAGGAACACAAGAAGCCCGCATTGTTATACCTTCAACATCAATTTTATGGACAGGCAAAAAATCAATTATTTATGTAAAAAAAGAACATACAGACAGTAGTATTACATTTGAATTTAGAGAAATTGAAATAGGTAATCTTACAGATGATGGATATATTGTTTTATCCGGACTCTCTGAAGGAGAAGAAATAGCAGTAAACGGAGTTTTTGCAATAGATGCATCTGCCCAGCTACAAGGCCATTACAGCATGATGAACCCTCCCGAAAAAGTACATTTGCCGGAAACATTTAAGCAAGAGCTGAAAAGTATTTTTAATCAGTATTTTGAACTTAAAAATGCATTAGCTGATGACGATGCCGACAAAGCACATAAGGCCGGCAATAGTTTAAAAACTCAGCTTGAAAAAACCGGCCCACACGCGCTTGACGGTGAACATCATATGTTTTGGATGAATCAGTATGAAAGCATTTTCGAAAACTTAGAGCACTTTTTAGAACAAAAAGAAATGAAAACAATGCGAATGCACTTTGAACATCTGTCTGCAGACTTTATTGAAATAGCAAAAACATTTGGAGCCATTGATCAACAGTATTTTGTTGCATATTGCCCAATGTATGATAACGACCGTGGAGCATACTGGCTTAGTGAATTTGAACAAATTAAAAATCCATACTTCGGCTCAATGATGCTTCGTTGTGGTGAGGTAAGAGAAATAATAAGACCGGAAGTTGGCCGGGTAAAACAAGACATGGATCGTGAAGTCCAGGGGCATGTGCATTAAATTGCAGGCTTTTGCAGGAAATAATGGTGTGCATCGGTGATTAATAACCACAATTCTTATAAAGACAGAAATATTACTGTTTTATATCAACCTTTATAGAACAATACTGCCACATAAGAAACATATAAAAACAAAAGCAATACACCCTGCCATCTGTCAATAAAATTTCTCCGTGGGATTATCAGTAACACTATCAGTAAAAATGCAGCAAAAATCCCGACAATAATATCAAAGTTAAGCGCGGGGTTGAATTCTATTGGCTTGATAGTAGCACTTATTCCAAGGACAAAGAAAATATTAAAAATATTAGAACCTATTACGTTTCCAATTATAATATCCGGATTCTTTTTATAAGCAGCTACGACACAGGTAGCAAGTTCGGGCAAAGAAGTCCCGAATGCCACTACTGTCAAACTTATAACTGCTTCGCTAATACCCATATATGCAGCGATTTCTACTGCACTGTTTACAATCCAGTTACCTCCAATAATTAGGCCTGCTATTCCGGCAATTATCATTAACCAGGATTTAAGACGGCTAAAAACTCTTATTTCCGGCACTTCTTTCACATCCTTATTGCGCGACAAACTGTAAGTATATGCCATAAAAAGAATAAAAAATGCAATAAGAATTATACCATCACTTCTGTATAAAAAAGAGACACCGGTATTATCTATTAGAGCATCATTTACAAATACTCCAATAACAGCAGCGGCAAGCAAACTGAAAGGGATCTCTTTCCATTGAGTATTAGTATTGACTTTCAAAGGATAAATAAGAGCAGATGCACCCAATATCAATAAGATATTTGAAATATTACTACCTAAAACATTACCCATAGCAATATCTGCAGAATCACTAAAACTCGCTGCAAGGTTAACTACAAGTTCCGGGCTAGATGTTCCAAGGGCAACAATTGTCAAACCAATTACGATATGAGGTATATTGTATTTTTTAGCCACTGAAGCTGAGCCGTCAACAAGCCAGTTGGCGCCATACATCAGGAAGACAAATCCTAAGATGAATAATACAATAGTAAGAATCATAAATCAGATATTAAGCACTATAAGCTTCTATTTCCCTGTTAAGCTTTTTAACCAGGCCCTGCAAAACATTACCCGGGCCAACTTCAACAAAAACACCTGCACCGTCAGCAATCATATTTTTCATAATCTGCGTCCACATAACAGGAGAAGTTAACTGAGAAATAAGGTTCTCTTTAATAACTTCAGGCTGCGTAACCGCCTCAGCAGAAACATTTTGATAAACAGGACAAATTGGGGAGCTAAAGCTTGTTTCATTAATTGCATTTGCAAGTTCAATTCTTGCAGGTTCCATTAGCGGTGAGTGGAAAGCACCTCCAACCTTTAGTGGCAATGCCCTCTTTGCACCTGCCTCTTTAATCTTTTCACAGGCAATTTCAATACCTTTAATACTTCCACTTATTACAAGCTGTCCGGGACTATTATAATTAGCAGGCACGACAACCTCATCAATACCTGCAAGAATATCTTCAACAATTTTATCATCTATTCCAATAATTGCAGCCATTGTAGAAGGCTCGGCTTCGCAGGCTTTTTGCATTGCCATAGCTCTTTTTGAAACCAACACCAATCCATCCTCAAAGCTCAATGCATTTGCTGCAACCAATGCAGAAAACTCACCAAGAGAGTGGCCGGCAACCATGTCAGGCTTAAACTTATCACCCATAGTAGAGGCTAAAATTACAGAGTGTAAAAAGATAGCCGGTTGTGTAACCTTTGTCTGACGCAAATCCTCATCGGTGCCATCAAACATTATATCGGTAATCCTAAAACCTAAAATATCATTTGCCTTATCAAAAAGCTCACGGCCGTTTGAAGTATTCTCATATAATTCCTTGCCCATACCTACAAACTGAGCTCCCTGCCCGGGAAATACAAATGCTTTTTTCATATCATTAAAATTTTACAATTATTATAACGAACTGATTTTATTAAATTTATATAAATATAATGTATAATTCTATTTGCAAAAAATAATTATTGCCTAATAAAAATATTCCGCAAAGATATTAAATGAATATTAAAAGTTAACAATGTATGTGGCGAATAATTAATGTGGTAATGTGCAAATGTGCAAATAAGATAATGTGCAAATGTGATAATGTGGTAATATGCTAATGTGCAAATGTGCAAATATGCAAATGTGATAATGAAACTTGGCGATTATGCGTATATAAACCTGTTTGAAGTGATCAAACAAGGTGCAGCGAACCGGTAACCTTTGTAGGAAACATGTACCACCGGAAACATAGAGTTTTAAGCCCCTGTAAAATGGGCGCCAATGTGCAATGACAAACTATTTACCTTAATTTCCTGCACCAAAAGAGCCCGGAGGGCTCAAATATCGGTAGCCCGGGGCTTCAGACCCGGGTTGAAAGAGTTGATTAGAAATTGGCGCTGCAGTAATCATTTTGGCAAATGTGATTAATTATATTGCAGCGCAAATTGCAGTCAATTAATATATTGAATAGAATTTATAAATATTTGGTAAACAATATTTTGTGCAATGTTGTCATTAGTAATCCGGGCAAAGAAAGAAATCCTGATAAATGGTTTTAATCCGGAGTGGAAGTAGTTGTTTTGTAATAACACAATTCGGAATATTAACGAGATCCTTCCCTTCGGTCAGGATGACATTGCTTAAAATAAAATAGTTAGGAGGGTGATAGCGGCGGCGCAGCCGCCGCT
>JAWOBS010000232.1:0-2885 GCA_046484145.1 Bacteroidales bacterium | reverse complement strand
TCAATATTCTTGAATCATCTATTATATTTGCAAATCCATTTAATAATAGGAGAATACCTATAACTAATAAAGCAATTCTGATTTTCTTATTCACTTTCATATTTTTTTAAATGTTCTAACGTAAATTAAACGTAAAGATTATACGTCACTTATTAAACTCCTTTTATTTTGTTGCTAACGTTCGACGATATGATTCGTAGTTGGCCCTGGGCTACCCAAAATTCCCGGGGTGCGATTGCGGGAGCTTGCTGGCCTTGCGCGATTTGTGGGCGCGTTCTTTAGGCGAGGGGATTTTGGGGAGCACACGGGTGGCGCGGGTTTTGCGAAATATATAGCCATGTCAGGATGATTGATTCACAATAAAGTTATGAAAAAAACCGGTAACTCGCTCATGCAAAACGCGTGACAAAACTATGAATTATATCGTTTGTTAGAACCAGTGCTTAATGTTTATAGATCAAATTTATTTCGGATAATTCTTGACCAATCTGATGTATACCAGCAAGAATTTTTTCGGTTTGTTTATTGGATGGCTTTTTATGACCTTGTACATATTGAGATAGGAGAGTAGGGTTCATTCCAATTTTTTCGGCCAGGAATTTTGAATTCAGAACTTTGTAATATTGGAAGAATTGTTTGAAATCAATTTCAAAAAGTACATTTTCTGAGGAGACTACAATGTTTTGCTCTTCAAAGTATAAATCAACTGCTTCATATGCATTATTAACCAATTCTGGAATAGAATTTCCTGTTGTGAAGATTGGATATGCCTCAGAATAGGCAGAAAATCCTGTATTAGTTTTCTCCACAATCATATTTATTTTCTTGTTTACCTTTTTCATTATTTTCTACCTTTTAATTCCTGCGTCTTTAAGAATCTTTTTTTCTAATCCTTTACCAAGCTCTTGGCTTCCATGATTAGGAAATATGATTATGCCAGATTTACTATTATGTTTCATTTTTACATGAGATCCTTTCTGAGAAACCGGATACCAGCCATCTTTAGTCAGAATCTTATATAGTTCAGAGCATTTCAATTAGTAATTGATTATTTATACCACAAAGGTAAATAATAATTTACTTTTATCAAATAGATAGTTACGAAGTTTTTACCGCATTGGTTCTAACGGTCGGCGGTATGTTTCAGTAGGCGTTAACGGGCTTCCGCCCGTTATGGCGGGCTTTTTGCCCATCTTTCATACTACCTTCACGTTTCATGTATAAAGTTAACCTTTCTTAATTAAATAGAGCGCAGGCCTCAGCGGGGATTTGCAAAAAGCCTGACAAGCCTATTGAACATACCGCATGTTAGCCCCAGTTAATCCTTTTCTTTGATTAATATAATAATAGGATTGTCATTTTCGTTAATCCTTGTTTTTAACTTAATCAGTTTTTCCTTTAAGATAAGTCTACTTACCTCCTTATTAATAAATTCAGTTGATTCAAGGTGTTTTTTTAAACGGAAAGCCGTAGTAAAACCTATTAAACGATTCAATCTTTCATCGTAGTTATCAGGAAAAAAATTAGGACCTCCATCTAGATCATTCTTAAATATGGTTGTTTTAATTGATGGATCTCGAGAGATTTTTAATTTACCTGATTCTTTATTATAAAGTCCGGCAAAATATTTCCTTCCATAACCATTACTGAATTTAATAAATATATTCTTAGGGCTTTCAATGACATTGATTACAAGCAAATACTTTTCAAGCTCTTTTTGCATTTCAGTTGTTGTGGGAACATTTTTATCAAGTTTGTATTTCCCAAACTCGAATACAGCATGCGCTGTTAAAGTATCTGGAGTGACTCTTAATATTGTATCATTATGCAAATCTTTGAAATAAACATTATTATCAATATTATATAAGTTATACTGACCAATTCCAACAAATTGTTCAGCCAAAATATTATCCTTTCTAACGAACTTGCTTTGAAAATTACCCAAAGAATCTGTAAAGAATAATAGATAATCTGCGATGTCATGCTCTATTGGCACATCTGGATAATGAAAAACAAATAAATTTGGTTCTATTGATAAAAAAGCTGAGAATAACTCACCTGGTTTAAATGAGCCTAAGAACTTTCCATTGTAATCATATTTAAGAACTTTTTTTCCCATTCCGTCAAGTACATAAATAGTCTTTGTATTACGATTCAATCTGATGCTATATATATATGCATATTCACCAGGACCATTTCCATGAGACCCAATCTGCATCAAGAACTTTCCTTCAATATCGAATTTGTAAATGGAATTTGATTGCGAGATAAAAATGTAATCAGAAGTGATCTCAACATCTTTAATAACCTTTATTAAACATTCTGGTTTTGTTTCAAGTGGGATATAATCAATACTATCAGCAAAGCTACTTAGAGTAATATTGGTTGGATTATCATAGGCTTCACTTACATTTATCTTATACGGGTAAGCTACTGGGTAATGACTTGTGCTTGTATGTGTGATAATTTTTTCGTTATTCCTGCCACAACTCTGTACTAAAAGAATAATAATAAATATAATTGGTGTTAAATATGCTCTTAAAGTATTTATATTGTGTATTGCTTTCTTTTTTGTCATGATGTTTGTTGGTATTAATTGGGGCTAACGGTCGGCGGTATGTTTCAGTAGGCGTTAACGGGCTACAGCCCGTAATGGCGGGCTTTTTGCCAGCCTTTCATACTACCTTCACGTTTCATGTATAAAGTTAACCTTTCTTATTCAAATAGAGTGCAGGCCCCAGCGGGGATTCGCAAAAAGCATGACAACCCTATTGAATATACCGCATGTTATGGGCTGTGCTCCATTTTTTCTTTACTATTACCCCTGCTTTCAACAGGGGATCCAAGAGGTTCGCAGCGCCTCCGTGTTCAACAATTTTACCATC
>JAWOBS010000205.1:0-4468 GCA_046484145.1 Bacteroidales bacterium | reverse complement strand
TATAAAATACTCCCCATCAGTATTTGTAATAGTACCAACTTGAGTGTTTTGAAAATATACACTAACAAAAGGGAGAGGCTCGTTAGTTTCCGCATCAGTAATAACACCCCTTACACGTGTGATCTGGGCATTCAGGCTAAATATAAATAATGAAAATATTATGGAGATAAAAAAGTGTCTTTGCATTTTTTTATTCTAATTGAAATCAAATTATGTTTTTGGTTTGATGTTATTCTTTTTCTTTAACTCATCGACATAAAGCTTAAAAAATTTATGCTTTCTTTCTTTTAGTATCATCAACGTGCTATTATATGCTGTTTTAATTGCAATCGGCACACCGCCGCCAAGCTCTGCCCAATGGCCGCTTATGTATAAGCCTTTAAGAGGTGTTTTATATTTGGCAACACCCAACATCGAATTTTTTTTACCCGGCTTTTGTCCCATCATTGAACCATGATAGTTTTTTGTGTACCTCCAGAATGTTATGGGTGTAATTACATTATATTCGGTTATATGAGATAAAATATTTTTTGAAAGCTCCTCTTCAGCTATTTTAATTATTTTTTCTGCATATAGCGTTTTTAAAGCCGAATAATCTTTACCCCGAATTAAATTATTATTTGAATCAGTTGTTGTTTTCCAATTATTATGGTTTGTAAAATATGCCGGCATAATAAATGTTAGTGTGCCGCGGCCTTCAGGTGCCAGAGTTTTGTTTCGGGCTGATTGTGAAAAAATTGATAATTGCTCAATATTTATTTCTTGTTCTGAATTCTCTATTTTATCCAATTCATACTTATTTAATGCAATGATTTCTTCGCCAAATCCTAAATTCTCTGCCGGACAGTCAAGTGATGCATTGACAATTAACGCAGAACTATACAATTCAGCCTCTTTTAATTTTTTGAGTGTTTTTTTTGGTGTATATTGCCCGGGCATTATTTCCTCATATAATGACCTGATATCGCATGTAGAAATAATTTGTTCGCAAAACACTTCATACTCATGATTTTTGTGTTCATAAATAACTGATTTGCATTTCCCATTTTCCTGTGTTATTTTTTTTGCTTTTGAGTTATAAAAAAAATCACAACCATATTTTTCTGCCTCATTGGCAGTCCATTGTGCATAAGATTGACTGCCGCTTTTCGGTGGGCTCTGAAAATCTTTATTATATGCCCATGCTATTGGAATCAGACAGGATAGAATATCCGGTTCATTGGAGAATACTTCGTGCAATACCCTTGATTTAAAAAATTTATTAAGCCCTTTTTTCTTTCCTTTTTCTCCGGTAAACCTTATGTATTTTATAAATGGTAAGGCAAACTTGATTTTAGTATATATTAGTTTTACTTTTTCCGAAAAAGTCAGGGTTTCTGCTGTTCTGAATAGCTTATGGAAATTATTAAACTGCGGGCTCATTTTTTTTGCCGCATTAAAAAAATCTTCTATCCCTTTTTTTTCACTCTGAAAGTCATCAATTAGCTGTTTTTTTAGTTCATCAGGATTGTCAGTTAATAAATAATTAAATTCTTTTCCAATAAACCGTTTAATTCTTTTTTGAGGTTTTGCCCTTGGAAAATCAGGCCCTATCAAACTAAAAACTTTATTAACAATTCCATCCGGCCCGCAATGATTCAGCCAGTGAATAGCAGTGTCAAAAACAAATCCTTTCTTTTCATACTTTGCCAGGTACCCGCCGGGTTTTGCGTTTAATTCAATAACACAAACATTTAAGCCTGCTTTGCTTAATAATGCAGCTGATGTTAAACCGCTTATGCCGGCGCCAATTATTACTACATTATAATTTTTTGTGTGTTCTTCTAACATTTATTTTCAGATAGGCTTAGTAAATACTGTTCAAAACTACATTTTATTTTTTTATAGTCAGAAATTTTTATCACCTATTCTTTTAATTAGCCTATGTAATTTTGATTTTTTATTTAGGCATAAAAAGGATAATTTTACAAAATGATTATTTTAAATATTTTTATTGAATATTAAAAATTAAATGATATGAGAAAAAACATAGTAGCCGGAAACTGGAAGATGAACACTACAATTAAGGAAGGTAAGGAGTTGGCATCTTCAATTTGTGATATGATAACAAGCAAACCTTTGCATACGATGAATGCTTCTCCGGAAGTTTTATTATTTCCTCCTTTTGTTCATATTTCTGAAATAGTTAAAATTGCGAAAAAAACTAAAGGCGTTTTTGTTGGTGCTCAAAACTGTTATTCAGCTGAGAGTGGTGCATATACCGGTGAAGTATCTGCCGCAATGATTAAGTCTGTTGGCGCAACACATGTTTTGGTGGGGCATTCAGAAAGAAGGCAATATTTTAATGAAGATCATCAAATGCTGGCTGCGAAAGTATCACAGGCATTGGATAATGATCTTATTCCTGTTTATTGCTGTGGTGAGTTGTTGCCGGAAAGACAAGCAAATAAGCAATTTGAAATTGTAAAGGAACAAATAGTAAAAAGCTTGTTTTGGATGGATGAGTCTGATTTTAAGAAGATTATAATTGCATATGAACCTGTTTGGGCTATTGGTACCGGCGAAACAGCAACACCTCAACAAGCACAGGAGATGCATGATTATATCAGGGGAATAGTGTCTGAAAAATACGGAACTGAAGTTGCTGATAATATGACGATTCTTTACGGTGGCAGCTGCAATGCCAAAAATGCAAATGATCTTTTTAAGCAGGAGGATGTTGATGGTGGACTTGTTGGAGGAGCATCACTTAAATCTGCTGATTTCTTTAAAATAATTAATTCTTTTTAATGATTGTAATATGGACTATGTTGAAGTAACATTTAATTTGTTTCCCCGGCAACCTTGGGCAGATATACTAATTGCGCAGTTGGCGGATATTGGATTTGACAGTTTTGAAGAAACTGATTCCGGGTTTAAAGCCTATATTGAAGGTTCAGGTTTTGATGAAAATGAATTAAAAGATGTCATTCCTGAGATCCTGAAAAAGGAAGGAAAATATACTTATAAAGTAAAAACTATAAATGATGAGAATTGGAACCAGGTCTGGGAAAGTAATTTTGAGCCTGTTTTGATAGATGACAAATGCTATATTAGAGCACCTTTCCATGAATCAAATCCTGCTGTTGCTTATGAAATCATTATTGAACCTAAAATGTCTTTCGGAACAGGCCATCATGAAACAACCTCTTTGATGGTGAAGTGGCTGTTTGAAATTGATTTAAAAGGCAAAACCGCTCTTGATATGGGATGTGGAACCGGTGTACTGGCCATACTGGCATCCAAACTTGGTGCTTCAAAAATTACCGCAATAGATAATTATATTTATGCCTACGAAAATACTATAGAAAATGTAGAACGGAATTTTTGTAAAAATATAAATACTGTTTTAGGCGATGCAAGTGCTCTTGGTAAGGAAAAATTTGATGTTATTATTGCCAATATCACAAAAAATGTACTTTTAGATGATATGGAAAAGTATGATAGCGTTTTGAATAAAGGTGGAGTTATTTTGTTTAGTGGTTTTTTTGATGATGATAAAAACCAAATAGAGGCAAAAGCTTCTGATTTAGGACTGGCTTACAAAGGAATTAAGAATGAGAAAGAATGGGCCTCATTATGTTTTATTAAAAAATAAAATTGTGTTATATGGTAAATAAAATTTTCCCCTTACTCGTTTTTTCTTTTTGTTTTTTCTTTTCCACATATGCTGATGGCCCTTTTGTACAAGAGGATGATCAGTTTCTGGATGAATTAAAGTCACTGTTTTCAAATACTGAACGGCAGGAGAGAATGGAGCTTGAAGCCCTGGTAGATTCTTTTGCAGTTGTATGGAGAGACGGTAATTTGATGGATGTACAGAAACAATCTATAATAGAGACTTTAAATGAGATGTCGACTCTCCGTTTAAGGCCTGTTAATGATTATCCATTATACCTAAAAGCCGTAATTGCAGTTTTAACAACAAGGAATGCAACAGATAATTTCAATGTATGGCATGAGAGTTTTAGCGACCTGCTTACTGTTAGGAATCAGCGGCGTTTTATTAATCACCTTAAATACAGCCTGACTCTTTTTAATGAAAACATAGTTTATGAAAATCCAACTATCAAATGGAAATATGATGACAGAAATTATTTGTTAAAATATGAGGAAGATACATTTAAAGTAGAGTTTAATGGTGGAAATCTAATACTTTATGCTCAGAAAGACAGTGCAATTATTCTGAACACAAATGGTGTTGTTTATCCTTTTGATGAAGTATGGAAGGGTAGTGGCGGCAAGGTTACCTGGGAAAGGGTGTTGTTTGACCCTGATGAGGTATATGCCAATTTAAAAGACTATACACTCAAATTGACGATTCCACAATATGAAGCTGATTCAGTAGAGTTTTTTTACAAGGATTTTTTTGATGAACCGCTTATAGGAAAGCTTTCTGATAGGATAGTGGCAGAAGTAAAGCCTGAAA